>CAIVDH010000167.1 GCA_903904635.1 uncultured Burkholderiales bacterium
CAGCTTGATTGAAGAAGTGGTGCGCGCAGTGGGTGGTAAGTCAGGCGCTTCAAAAGACACTGGATCCCGGCCTACGCCGGGATGATGGTAGTAATTTTAAGTTCGCCTCAACGACCAACGTCGTCCCAGCGCAGGCTGGGATCCAGCGTCTGCCTTACCACCCACTGTGCGCACCACTTCTTCAATCAAGCTGACGCATAGCGCCGGATTTTCCTCATGCGCCAGATGGCCAAGATTCGGCCACATGACCACGGTGGCATGCGGCAGATGACTGGCAACCTGTGCCGCCTGCTCAGGTGGTACTGTCAAATCATTTTCAGCTGCCACCATCCAAACCGGAATATCAATTTTATGTAACTCTTTTTCCATTGGCTGCAGATCCCAGTGCGCCATCATCGCCAGTGCCGCATCTACATGACCTTCATTGCGCACCAGCTGCCCATACAGCCGCATACCAGTAGCATCCAGTTTTGATCCTGTGGTACCGATGAGCCGCTCCACCGTAGCGTCATCTGTCGCCTGCCAGGCAAAAAAACGTGAAGCCAGCGGCACTGATGCCAACAGCCGCGCTATCGGCGAAAAAAACTGCCCCACCAATCCACCGAAGCCGACAAAAGCACCATTCAGACTCACCAATGCCCGGGGTGTAATCGATTTATCCAGCACCATGCGCGCAGCCACTGCCGCACCAGCAGAATGACCAACCACGATGGTGGGCGAAATCGACAGCGCAGCGAGCAGGCTGGCTACATGACGTGCCATGCCCGGTAAAGATTGCTCAGCCGCACGCGGCAAAGAAGTAAAGGCATGACCGGGCAAATCCAATGTAATCACACGGCAATGCTGGGCCAGCAAAGGCGCAACATCGCGCCAGGAATGCGTAGACGAACCGGTACCGTGCAATAACAAAATGACTGGCACTGCGTCTTTGTCTGCAGCGTCAGCCGGCGCAAACCCTTGCACATGCCAGCGCAATCCGCCAGCGCTTACAAAATGGCTGGCATCACGGTTAGGCCAGGACAGGCCATCTGTTTCCCAATTCATCTGTCGTGCCAAAATTCAGACTCCCTCTTGCATTGCACTGCGCACTGCTTGCGACATCGCATTGGCGCCGGCATGCGGCAAAGGCAAATAGCGTGCTTGCATAGCCAGTGCCAATTGCACCGCTTCGCGCTGCGGCTGCGGCGAGGTATCAATCAACAACACCGCCGCTTGCTGCAGGCGCAAACGCACGGCCGAGGCCATGGCATCAGCCTGCGCTTTGACGCGTCCGCCGCTGCCATCACGCGCAACATTGGCTTTGCCATCGGTTAGCAGCACGATCACCGGCGATTGTCCTTTGCGGCGTATCTCATCTGCCAGCGCAGCGGCCGCATCAATCGCCGCAGCCAGAGGCGTGCCGCCGCCACCAGGCAGGCCCGACAGGCTGCGCTTGGCACGCACCAAAGATCTTGTTGGGGGCAATAATATTTCTGCGCTCCTTCCTCTGAACGCAATCACGGCAACCTGATCGCGACGCACATAACAATCTGCAAGCAATAATTCCACCGCACCTTTTGCTTCAGCCAGTCTGTGTAAGGCAGATGAACCGGATGCGTCCACCACAAACAAGGTGGTGGTACCGGTTTTTTGTTTGATGCGCGTAATGTGAAAATCTTCAGCCCTAACCTGCACGCGTGCAGCAGCTTGCGTATCAGTCAATTGCGCGCGGCGCAGTTTCTGCCATGGTGCAGCCGCACGCAAGGTGTCGACCAGATGCAATCGCTGCCCATGTGCCGGCATAGCTCGGCGCGAGCCTGCCGGACGACCACGCTGACCATTTTTTAATGGCGCACCAGACTTACCACTGGCGGCGCGCTGCTGTAAAAAATTCCCGGCCAATAGTAGCGACAGCAAACCCGCAGGAATCGCAGCTTGGGTTGCGTCCAGCACGCGGTCTTCAAGTTTTTGGGTGTCGTCTTGCTGCATATCTTGCGGCTTTTCTTCTGCTGGTGGTGGCTCAGGCGGGGCGGTTTGTTGTTCAGGCTGCGGTGGTTGTTCTGCTGGTTGTTCTACCTGCTGCTCTGTAGTTTGTTCTTGTTCAGGCACTGGCGGCATGCGAGTTGCACGCGGCCCCAATACCAGTTGCGCAGCTATGGAGGCATCATCTTCAGTCACCGCATTATTGCCATCAAGCGCCGCATTCGCCCTTGCCACACGCATGGCCAAGAGCGTGCCGCGGGCAGAATCCACGCCTAGCGCTAACGCGGTGCCACAAATTGCAGCAATGATTTCTTCTTCTGCATGTATGCCCGCCAGACGCTCTCGCGCAGCGGCAACATCAGATGCACGCTCCATCCATTGCGCGGTAAAGTCATCGGCTAATGCAGTGCGCGGCGAAACAGCAGACAAATCCAGATCGAAAGCCAGTCTGTCACGCAAGCTCACAACCAATGCTTCATCGTCAGACCAACCCTCATCCAAGGCAACCACGCCAAAGCGCGTCGGCGTGCATACAGTCAGGCCGTCACGTTCCAGTCTGACTTCACCGGTATCAATTACCGCAGAGAGCCGCGCTGCCGTTGCAGAGGGCAATCGCTCTGCCATGGCCAGCAATAAAACACTGCCATCAACTTCGGCCAGCAAGCCTTTTTGCAATACGGGTCGACCTGTAGCCAAGGTGGCAGGCAAATCCAGCCCGCCCAGCAGGCGTTCATCGGTGATAGACAAAGGCATGCGACGCAGCGTTGCCACACCCAATAAATTGCGCAGCAATGTCAGCCATAAATCACGCACCGGTCCGGCTGCGGCTCGCAGGCGCACGCCGCCCGTGCCCACAGGGTCAATCGCAAACAACACCGCCACCTGCACGGCGCGCTGCCAAACCAGATTGTCGGATTCTGGCTGAGGCATCGCATCGGAAGAAATGGTGGAAGCGGTTGCAGAAGACATAGCGAAAGGCATTACAGCAGCGACCTCCTCAGGCGGCGAAAATTTCTTCTACCGCGCGCGCCACGCGTGTGCCGGAACCGGCATCATCCAGCGGATTGCGGCGCAAGCGATGACGTAGCGCGGGTGCAGCGATTTGCTTGAGGTGATGATCAGTGACAATTGCATCGCCCTCATAGGCCGCCAGTGCACGCGCTGCGCGCATCAAAGCCAGCTCTCCGCGCAGGCCATCGGTACCCAGTGCCATGCAAAGTTGCGCGGCGCGTTCAAGCACGGCATCAGGCACCTTGACTGATGGCAGCTTCTTTTTTGCAGCAACAATTTTGCGACGAATTTTTTCATCTTCCTTGTGCCATTTTTCTATAAAGGCGTCCGGATTACTTTCATAAGCATCACGGCGCTTGACCACTTCTATGCGCATAGGCAGTTCCGTTGGCGTCTGTACATCCACCGCAAGGCCGAAACGATCCAGCAACTGCGGGCGCAATTCGCCTTCTTCAGGATTGCCGCTGCCCACCAAAACGAAGCGCGCCGGATGGCGCACCGACAAACCCTCACGTTCAACCATGTTTTCACCGGACGCTGCGACATCGATCAACAGATCGACCAAATGATCTTCCAGCAAATTAACTTCATCGATATACAGAAAGCCACGATTAGCGCGCGCCAACAGTCCCGGCTCAAAAGCTTTGATACCTTGCGATAGCGCACGCTCGAGATCCAGCGCTCCGACCACACGGTCTTCGGTGGCGCCCAGAGGTAAGTCCACCACCGGTACGGCCTTCTGCACACTTTTAGGTTCGCCCTTGGCTTTTAATGTTGCACAAGCTTCGCAGGAAGCGTGCCAGCTTGCGGATCACAGCCATAGACACAGCCGGCAACCGCACGCATTTTTGGCAGCAATGCGGCCAAAGCTCGGACGGCGGTCGACTTTCCGGTGCCGCGATCGCCAAACACCAGTACCCCGCCGACACTGGGATCAACCGCTGCCACCAGAATGGCGCGTTTCATTTCGTCTTGTCCGACGATGGCTGAAAAAGGAAAAGGGGCTGCCATGAAAATCAGTCTCCAAAAACAGGTTCAGGACTTCCAGCGCCGACGTATATCGGCAGCATGGGTTGCGCCTGCGGCGCACAGAAAAAGCATCACCAGATACTGCGGCAAACCAGATAAGGCGCAGCGCAAAGCCAGCATCAGACATAGCCCGGAAAGCAAAGTCAGCAGCAACGCCGCCGGCGCCAGCCCGCTGCCCTTGATGCGATACCAGACCCACAACCCCAGCCATTCCAAGAGCGTACAGGCGATAACGACATCAATTAAGCCTGTGCCAGAAAAAAACCCGCTCATTTTTGTCCCCATTCGGTGGTTTGCACCGGCTTTTATAATTTTTTAATTTACATCTGGCACTGTCAGCGTTGTCAGACAGGCACAAGTGGGAGTGTAACCGCTAAAAGATGATTTGTGATTCATTTCGGCAATGTTTGGTGCGTCAGATAAGTACGCACTTGTTGCATATTCATTAGCTTAAATTTGTTCTGTCAGGATTAATGATGCCCGAGACGAATTTTTACATCACCTAAAGAAACCTGATGTGAAATCCATGTCTGACTGAATTTTGTTAATTGGGAACTCCGCGCTGAGTCCGTTACGCAATCTCTTTATGACGCCATCTTTCGATAGCGACGATGCAAAATCTAACGGAGAAAAATATGAACACAACAGATAATACGCAGCGCAAAATTCAACCTGACCCGACCAACGCTGATCAAGGCAAACATACTTCCAATTCATCAACCCTGATGGTGGTCTATGGCGAACGCATGCGCACATCCGTTGCACCAATCGATAAATTAATTAATACTATTTTCAGTAGCCAAGGTTTGACCACAACTAAACTCGGCGATGGTCACGAAGCTGTGTCCTGCAACGAAATCATCGGCTGCGCCAAAGATCACCTCGCAAAAAATGGTCACTTACTAATTAACGTACACGGCGGCAATCCCGGTCCGCATATGGTGCTCGTCTCCAACGAGATTCAAAACGGAACGGTGACATCGGATTTATTGCGCGATCTATTTTTATCATCTTCTACAACACATGCTGAGGCGACCAATAATCCGGAGCTGCCTGTAGTTCATCTCACCGCCTGCAGCACAAAAACACTGCGCACGGAATTCAAGCCCGGCACAGCCGAATGGAAAGCCGGCTATGTCATGCTGTATACAAATAATGAATCATCCTATGAGCAATACCAATCCAGCCTGCAAACAGCGCTCACCTATATTGCCAACTGCAAGCAGCGCGCTATTGCATGTGACCCATTCAAATTATTTTTTCTCGCCGGCCAAAGTCGCGGGCATTGCATGACGATGATGGGCGGATTACTTGAAGAACCACTCGTCTGGCATAGCCCAAAAACGCTGCAAGATCTGAATGATGATCAACTGTTCTCCAAACTCACAGGCAGCCCTGCCGACAAAGCCTATCTCATTGCAAGCGCATGCCTGGTTAATGCGCAGGACAAAAAATGCATAGCCGAAAATCAAACAATCATAAGCAGTATGTTTTCTAACCGCATTAGCAATAAAGATGTGCCGGCAATGCGTGCACTCCTCAAGCAACATCCCGAGCTACTTCATCAAACAAGTCTGCGCGGACTATCACCATTAACCCTGGCATTACGATTTGAGAGCACCGCATGTGCGGAAGAATTGATTGCCATGGGCGCAGATGTTAACGCCAGAGATAATGAAAACTGGACACCCCTGATGGATGCCGCACAAGATAATTATTCAAAAATCATCATTCAGCTTCTGTCCAATGGCGCCCGCATTGATGATATTGACGATGATGGCAATACAGCCCTCAACCATGCCGCACTGCATAAAAATCACGCTGCTCTTAAATCGTTATTGCATTACAAGGCCAATATGCATATAGCAAACAACAACGGGCATACGCCACTACAAATCGCCATACATAACGATGATGTCGAATCAGTAAAACTATTGCTTGCCAAAGGCGCTATGCCGGCAGATCCGAACAGCAAGCGTTCCCTTGTTGAGCTAGCCACCAATTCTGGTTGTTGGGCGATCTCGAATCTGCTTAGGAAAGCATGAATGCCTGATAATTTTTCAGATCACAAATGTTTACGCTGCTTTTTTAAAATTTTTTTCCACGCCATAGCTGGCAGCATTCATTTGCCACAGCACAAGCTCCGGCAGTATGCTGCGTACTTGCATTTAACATCGCGAGGCGTAAATGGAAGTATTAATTACCGGCGGTGCCGGC
>CAIVDH010000168.1 GCA_903904635.1 uncultured Burkholderiales bacterium
ATCTCAACAGTCGCTCCGGCGCAGGCCGGAACCCAGTATCTTTGCTCGATAGCAGCAGCATTCACCGATTAGTCATCGCTGATTCAATCTCCCTCTACGCTTTATAACTAAACCCATGATGCTTCAACGGCAGCGATCGTATACGCTTGCCTGTCGCGCTGAACAACGCATTGGCTAACGCAGGTATCACCGCACCTATCGGTGGCTCACCTACCCCACCCCAAAAACCGCCGCTGGGCATAATCACGCTGATCACCTCAGGTGAGTGACTAATGCGTACGATGGGATAATCAGAAAAATTCGATTGCATCACCCGGCCTTTATCGATGGTGATGTCTTCAAACATGAGCGCACTTAAGCCCCACACAACACCGCCTTCTATCTGCGCCCTGACTGCATCCGGATGCACCACATGGCCGCAATCTAACGCAACGGCCACGCGCAGAACTTCAATGACCGATCCTTTAGTCACTGAGATTTCAACCGCAGCAGCGCTGAAACTGCCATAAGAATCCACCACCGCAATGCCTCTATGCACACCACGCGCAGCAGGCTGATGCCAGCCTATAGCCTGCGCGGCAGCGTCAAGCACAGCCAGATCTTTTTTGCCTTGCAACAGCGGACGACGAAATTGCAGCGGATCTTTACCCGCTGCATGGGCGAGTTCATCAATAAAACATTCGCGATAAAACGGATTATTAGTATGCGCCACTGCACGCCAAAAACCAGGCGGTACATGCAGTGACATCAATGCATATTCATTCGTAAAATTTGGCACTGCATACGGATTATCACGAAATACACGGGTGTTGATCTGGTCTACGCCGTCTTTCACAAACACTGGAAATACGGTGGCGGCGATAGACTGATCTGACTGACGTACATGCCAGCTGGTCCAGTTACCTTCTTTATCCAGACCCCCACGCAATTTGACAATGGAGACAGGGCGATAGCGTCCCTGACGCATATCTTCTTCACGTGACCACATTAATTTAACTGGCACACCGGGCATAGCTTTGGCTATCAGTACGGCCTGCTTTACATATTCCTGAAACGCGCCGCGTCGACCAAAGCCACCACCAGCATGCATCTTGTGTACATAGACTTTATCAAGTGGTATTTCGGCCGCTTCTGATGCAGCGGTAATTGAGGTTTCACCATTTTGCGTACCTACCCACACATCAAGTCTGTCGGCAGTGTAGAGCGCCGTTGCTGTTTGCGGCTCGAGTGTGGCGTGATTTAAAAAGCCTGTGGTGTACTCAGCTTCTATCAATTTAGCTGCATCCGCCAAAGCCGGTTCTGCATCGCCATCCTTGCGTGCAACAGGAACAGTTTTAGCATCAAGACCAGTGCGCATAGTGGCCATGATAGAAGCACTGTTAACTTTGCCATTCTCGCCCTCATCCCAATCAACTTTAAGCAGCTTTACCGCCTGATTGGCTTGCCACCAATTGGTAGCGACCACCGCAATCCAGTCATCAGTGGCGATGATATTTTTAACACCAGGCATAGCACGAGCACGCTTATCATCAACACGTTTGATCGTGCCGCCAAATACAGGTGATTGCATGACTGACGCATGCAGCATGCCGGGCAGGCGCATATCTGCTGCATAAATTTGCGTGCCATTGCATTTGGCCGGTATATCAAAGCGTGGGGGCGAGGTGCCGATCAGCTTCCAGTCTTTAGGTTCTTTCAGCTTGGGCTCAGCTG
>CAIVDH010000169.1 GCA_903904635.1 uncultured Burkholderiales bacterium
ATTTATGTGCGTCTGGCTTACTCCCCTAACTAATATTTCCAAGCTGATTCACGCACCGATCTCAGTCCTGCCTGTTTCAGCACCTACCGCATCAACATACATCCATGAAAATTGTTTCTTCCATCGCCGAGTTGCGTGACCAATTGCGTGGACAATTGCGCACTGCCTTTGTTCCTACCATGGGCAATTTGCATGAAGGCCATTTGTCGCTGATGCGACTGGCACGCAAGCATGGCGATCCGGTAGTGGCATCGATATTCATCAATCGCCTGCAATTCGGCCCGAATGAAGATTTCGAAAAATATCCGCGCACTTTTGCAGCCGATGTAGAAAAACTCGAAAAAGAAGGCGTGTATGTGTTGTTTGCGCCGACAGAAAAAGATCTTTATCCAGAGCCGCAAGAATTTCGCGTTCAACCACCAGAAGAGATAGGTGACATACTCGAAGGTGAGTTTCGCCCGGGGTTTTTTAATGGCGTAACCACCGTAGTATTGAAATTATTTTCTTGCGTGCAGCCTAGCGTGGCTGTGTTTGGTAAAAAAGATTATCAGCAGCTCATGATCATCCGTAACATGGCGCGACAGTTTGCTTTGCCTACTGAAATCATCGCGGCAGAAACCTATCGCGCTGATGACGGGCTGGCACTGTCTTCACGCAATGGCTATCTGACTGACGAACAAAGAGCAGAAGCACCGGCGCTGCATCGTGAATTAATTAACGTCGCCAACTCTGTACGTGCCGGCCAGCTCGATACGGCGCTGATGGAAAAACATGCGATGGAAAAACTAACGTCACGCGGCTGGCAGCCTGACTATATTTCTATACGCAAGCGCATCAACCTGCAGCCAGCATCACCTGCTGAAATCGCCAAGAAAGAACCACTAGTCGTACTGGCAGCAGCCAAGCTGGGTAATACACGTCTGATAGACAATCTCGAAATATGAAGTCAGAGCTGCGCTGGTGGCATAGGCGCTGCAGCTTTTTGCGCTGTAGTTTCTTTTTAAGCAGCGCGCTGCTGCTGGCTACAAATTTCTCTTATGCTGCCATTACTGCCATTGACGATAGCGGCAAAACTATCAGCTTGCCCACAACAGCCAAACGCATCATCAGCTTAGCGCCGCATACGACTGAATTATTATTTGCCGCCGGCGCAGGCAAAGCTGTCATCGGTGTCAGTAGCTACAGTGATTTTCCTGCTGAAGCCGGTCGAATTACTTCCATAGGAAATAGTACCCAGCTTGATATAGAACGCATCGTCAGCTTACGTCCAGATTTGGTGGTTGCCTGGAAGAGCGGCAATGCAGCCAGACAAATTACGCGGCTGCGCAAGTTGGGCATTGCGGTTTTCGAAAGCGAACCACAAACACTGGAACAAATCGCCAGCTCCATCACCAGACTTGCTGTCATGGCTGGTACAGAAGATAAAGGCAATGCCGCTGCCTTGGCGTTTAGGCAGCAAGTAGCCAGCCTAAGTGCGCAATATCAGCAGCGCGCGCCAGTGAGCGTTTTTTATCAGATCTGGTCCCAGCCTTTGATGACACTCAATGGCTCGCATCTGGTGTCGCAAGTTTTACATTTGTGCGGTGGAGAAAATAGCTTTAGTCAGCTGCCGCAAATTGCACCTACGGTCAGTACGGAAGCAGTAGTGCGCGTTAATCCTGAAGTAATTTTTATTAGTGACGCAAGCACAGAGAGCATCAAGCGCTGGCAGCAGTTTACGAATCTGACGGCGGTCAGGCAAAATAATATTTTTAGTGTAAACAGCACGCTAATGAACCGCGCAGGGCCACGCATACTAGTTGGTGCAAAACAGCTTTGCGACAATCTGGAACAGGCGCGCTTGCATCGTCCGCATTAAAAAATTTTTTTAAAAATTAATTATAAAAAAATTTCAATTTTAAAAAATCACCATGGCACATCCTCTCTCAACCGTATTTAAAAATCATCAGGCAGGTACCCTACCCGAGCTACTCGGTTTTGAATTGCAAAGCTTTGATGACAATGGCTTGCATGCCACGCTGGAAATTAAACCGCATCATCTGGCACCGAACGGTTATCTGCATGCGGCCTCTATAGTGATGCTGGCTGATACTTCTTGCGGCTTTGGCTGCATGCTGAATTTGCCTGAGGGTGCGCAAAGTTTCACGACCATAGAATTAAAAAGTAATCACTTAAGCACCGCTCGCGAAGGAAAACTAGAGTGCCTGGCCAAACCGGTACATCTGGGAAGAACGACGCAAGTATGGGACGCGACAGTAAGTTCAGCAGGTAAAACGATTGCGCTGTTTCGTTGCACGCAGATGGTGCTGTGGCCGAAAAAATAAAGCCGTGTTGATGATGCTGCGTTGATACCTATACAGCAATCAGCATTTTTTCTTGTCTGATGAATTTGCAGGAAAACGCCTGCTCCAGTATCGCAGGCTGCATGACTTCCTCGACTTCGCCCGCCCAATGCCTACCCTCACCCAATATCAGTGCGTGGGTCGCAAAACGTGCCGCCAGATTGATATCGTGGCAGCTTGCAATCAATGCATGATCTTGTTTCAGATCGCTGAGAAGTTGCATCACTACCAGTTGCTGCGCCACGTCCTGATGCGCAACCGGTTCATCCAAGAGCATTAAATGCGGATTTTGTGCGAGCAGACTGGCTAATGCCACACGCTGACGTTCGCCACCTGATAAATGATTTATATCAATATGGCTTTTCCCAGGCAAACCAACCATGGCCAGCGCAGCCTGCGCAGCGGCCACATCCTCATCGGTATCCCATGCAGAACCTGCACGATAAGGCATGCGGCCCACTAATACGGTATCCAACACGGAATGCGCAAAATTATCTGCGTGCTGTTGCAGCATCATGCCGCGACGCTGCGCCAGCAGCGTGGGCGTCGTTGTGTCGATTGATGCACCAGCAATCAATAAGCTTCCACCAGCACGAGGCATCAAACCAGCCAATACATACAACAGACTGCTTTTACCCACACCATTTTTACCCAACACACACCAGAACTGCCCGCGCTCTACCTGCCAGTTAAGATCCTGGATCAGGACACGACCATCTATGCTGACTGCTAATTTTTCGGTTTGTAGTAAAGACATCAGCGGCTCCTCGTCAGCAGCGCGAGAAATACTGGCACGCCTATCATTACGGTAATAACACCAACTGGTAACTGTATCGGTGCGACGATGCTGCGTGCAAGCAGATCTGCAAGTGTTAATGCAGCGCCGCCCGCTAATACTGAGGCAGGCAATAAAAGCCGCTGATCATTACCAAGTATGAGCCGCAGCGTATGCGGCACCACCAGACCAATGAATCCAATAGCACCTGCCACGGATACGGCAGTTGCTGTCGCGATTGCAGCCACGAGTAGCGTAGCTATACGCAAGCGACGCACAGGCAAACCGAGTAGTTGTGCAACAACATCGCCATGCGAGAGCACATTAAGAAGACGGGCATTCCACACTGCCCAGGTAGTAACAGCAGCAAGTATGATCCATGCCGGCCAGACGAACTGACCCGTATCAAGATCACCCATCAACCAAAACACCATGCCGCGCAACTGTCCTTCAGGTGCAAGTGCCAGCATCAAGGTAATGAATGCACCAAAGCCAGCTGAGAGCATGACACCTGTAAGAATGAGCCTGACGCCGGCAGGCGAGGCAGACAATGCCGGCGTTAATCCCATTAATGCGCGTCGGGCCAGTCCAAACAATAATGCAGTCGCGATCAGCGCACCGAGCAAGGCACCCAGCTGCATGCCAAATGCCGCTAACGCGGCTGGTGCCAGCCAGCTCATCGCTAAGGCGCCCGTTGCCGCGCCACCTGAGATGCCCAGCACATAAGGATCAGCAAGTGGGTTGCGCAGTAGTAGCTGCATTAATGCACCGGCTAAGGACAACAGGCCGCCTACAGCGAAGGCTGCGAATGCACGTGGCATACGCAGCTGCCAGAGTATGTCGGAAGATGGTGTTGGTAACA
>CAIVDH010000170.1 GCA_903904635.1 uncultured Burkholderiales bacterium
ATATTGGTTGTATTCCAGATCCATGAACACATAAAGTGGATCAGCAAAATAAGAATACGTCACCTCTTTGCGGTCCAGCATGATGATGTCGAATTTATCAACTGAACGATAAACTGTTTCCTGACCGGCATCGGTCAGCAGGTTTTTCATTTTCATCTTGACCACAGATGCATTGCGACCTGATTTTGTATATTCGGTTTTCAGGATAACCATAGGCTCGCCAGCGACCTTGACCACATTGCCTACGCGGATTTCTTGTGCGGTTTTCATAACGGAATTAACTCAAAAAAATGGAGACAGGAACTGCGCGCCTAGCGCCTTAATGCGTCTACTGTGGTGTGAACCGGCGCGCCAAAATTAAAGACCACGAATTCTACCCGATTTTGCCTGACCAACCCCGCAATCACAGGAGATTGTTAACACAATAGCTAAGCATGCCACCCTAGTACTGCTAAATCTGGCGCGCAAACCCTACCAGACCATGCGCCAGCTCAGTTTGCGCCGATAGCGATTCCTGCCATTTCAACGCGTGAGCGCGCAGCGCCGGCAGTAATTTCTGCATAGCAGGCCAGTCCATCTGCACCGCTTCGTCCCCATTCCAGCTCCACGCAAATTTTCTCAGCGTGGCTGCCTGCATAGCGCTCAGGCCTAATGCATAGCGATCTGCCAACGCACCGAGCTTGTCAAAATGCGCCGACTGCTCCTGCGCATAGGCCTGCCAGATAAAAGGCCGGGCGGCCCATTGCGCACGCACGAGTGAATCTTCGCCACGCACAAAATTCAAATCACAACAAGACAACAAGCAGTCGTAATCATCTGGTTCAAGAAAAGGCACTACCTGCAATGTCAGATTACCGAAAACAGCCCGTGCACCCGACACCGGCTTATGACCCAAATAACCAGTCATCACCTCCACTGCAACGCCCTCGGGCACCAGACACAAAACCGGGTCACCGCTCTGCATGGCAGCAAAGAGCTGCTCCAGCGGCGCTGATGGATAACAAAACAGAGAAACCAGCGTGGTATCTGCTACAAGCTTTACGCCCAGATGATCCAACCACGCAGCGCGGCTATGCACATCATCCTGCAAGGTCACGCGCTGCGCATCCAGCGCTGCCTCTTTCAGCAAACCTCCGGTGGCTGCTGTGAAGCCAGGAAAATAAAAATATTTCTTCAGGGGCAGCATCGGATGTGGCGAAGGTAAACGATGACATGACTCCACCCAGCTTTCTGCCGACAGATATTCCAGATTTATCCAGACCGGTGGCTTAGCGAGCTTAGCCATCGCCTCAATATACGGCTCTGGCAGTTTGCATCCGAAAGCCTCAATCACCAGATCGGCTACGACCAGCTCATCAGTAGAAATGTGAGCGAAATATTCTACTTGCCATTGCCGCACAATAAAGCCATCAAGCTCTTGAGTAGACAGCGCTGGCGCAATGACTGGTCGCAGCCGCTTCAGCGCAGCCAGATCATTCACCCATAAAGTAACAGCCAGATTTTCCTGCTGCGCCAACTGGCGCGCCAGCCGCCAGCAAACGCCAACGTCGCCGAAATTGTCTATCACTGCGCAAAAAATCGCGGCTGACTGCAAAACTCTCATTTATAAAATTAACCAGTAAAAATCACCATCTAAAACTTGACTTGCACCCGCGCCATGCGCTTTACTGACTGCGCTCGCCAACCCAGCTTACTAATCTGGCCAACCAATCCAGCTAACCTCATCAAATGACTGCTGCCCTACCTACACAGCCGACTGCCATGCTCAGACTTGGAGCTGAATTATCGCTGAACATAAACGGTCATAATCTGGCAGGCGAGCGCCGCATCGCGCTTTTATCCAGCATACAGCGTCTGGGCTCGATTACGCACGCAGCCAAAGAAGTCGGGCTCAGCTACAAAGGCGCATGGGATGCAATCGAACACATGAGCAATGTCGCGGGCGTAGCCTTGGTAGAACGCGTAGCCGGCGGCAAAGGCGGTGGTCATACCCATCTGACTACGCGCGGTCAGCAACTGATACAGAATTTTGCGTTAATCAAGCAAGAGCATCAGCGCTTTATGGCGCGCCTGAATCAACAGGCCAACGGACTGACAGAAGACTACGCACTGATCGAAGGAATAGCAATGAGAACCAGCGCACGCAATCAATTTGCCGGCACCGTAACAGCAGTCAGCGATGGCGCAGTCAACAATGAAATTATTCTCTCCATTATCGGCGGCCAGCAACTCGTTGCCAACGTTACAAAACAAGGTTGTCAGGAACTGGGGCTATTTGCCGGAGCAAAAGCCTTTGCCTTAATCAAAGCCTCTTCCATCATCCTTGTCACCGAGGCAAATGGCGCGCGCCTGTCTGCCCGCAACCAGCTAGCCGGCAAAATCAGCCGACTAACCATTGGTGCAGTCAGCACGGAAGTTGTGCTGGAACTCAATGGCGGCGGAACTATCGTAGCCACCATCACCAATGAAAGCACACAGCAACTGGCACTACAAACAGGTATGGCAGCGACTGCCATCTTCAAAGCCTCCAGCGTCATATTAGGCGTAGCTGCCTGAGCGCCCTCGCATAATTTCATTG
>CAIVDH010000171.1 GCA_903904635.1 uncultured Burkholderiales bacterium
CCACCAAACGGACGCTGATAAATCGTACCGTCAGGGTTACGGTCAAAGGGCATACCGAAATGCTCTAATTCATACACAACCTTGGGCGCTTCGCGACACATGAATTCAATCGCGTCCTGGTCACCCAGATAATCGCTGCCCTTGACGGTATCAAACATGTGCCAGTACCAATTGTCTTCCGACATATTGCCCAGCGACGCACCGATGCCGCCTTGTGCTGCAACCGTATGTGAACGTGTTGGAAATACTTTTGACAGCACAGCGACATTGAGGCCAGCTTCTGCCAACTGCAATGAGGCACGCATACCAGAGCCGCCTGCACCGATGATAACGGCATCAAAACGGCGCGACGGGATGGTCGATTTAATAGCTGCCACGATTACACTCTCCAAAGAATCTGAACGGTCCAACCGGCACATCCGACCAGCCACAAGATAGTCAGCACTTGCAACAACAAACGTATTGCGACTGGCTTGACATAGTCCATCCAGATATCGCGCATACCGACCCACACGTGGTAGTACAAAGCGAGAAATGTGACGAAGGCCAAAAGTTTGAACCACTGCTGAGCAAACAAGCCTGCCCAGCCTTCATAGCTGAAATTATTTTCGCCTAAAAAAGCGACGAGTAATACCAACGTAAAAATTGCCATCACGATGGCAGTAACGCGTTGCGCCAGCCAGTTTTTGAGGCCGTAATGCGCACCCACCACCAGACGTTTGGGGCCAATATTGTTATTTGCCATTTAAAACACTCCAAACAATTTAAGGGCTACTAACGCCGTCAGCGGCAAACTGACTGCAAACACGATACGCGCAGAGTTGCGCGCGCCTTCTTTGGACAGGCCTATATGCGCATCCATCACCAGGTGTCGTAAGCCACCACACAGGTGATGCAGATAAGCCCAAGAGAGCGCAAGAATGGCCAGCTTGACTGACCAGTGGCTGACATAGAACTGCAGATAGTTGAAAGAAATTTCGGATGTAAGGCTCTTATCTAGCAGATAGAGTATGAATGGCAGCAGCAGGAACATCATTGCGCCGCTAACACGATGAAGAATAGAAACCAGTCCCGCTGCAGGAAGACGATAGTGCATGATCTGCGCTATATGAATATTGGTATAGCGCTGCTTCAGATTTTTTTTTTGATCAGTCATGTCGGTCATCTCCCGCTTAACGGATCATTTATTGGCCGAGCTTAAACACGTCGTCTTCCGCCTTAACTTCTATATTTGGCATGGTTGACATTTGAAGGCGATAAGCCAGTAGCCACATCACCAAAATGCCTAGTGCCCACCAAATAATTTGCCAGACCCAGATAGAAGGCAGCCCCAAAGCCCAGGCAGCCACACCGCCATCTGGTAGAGAGAATAAAAAATTACCCAAGACTGAACCAGGTCCCAATCCAAAAAATAACCACACCAGCGCAAGCGTCCAAGAAACCGGGCGCAAAAAACGCTTATCACTTGAGGCAGCGGCGGCCAAATGCAAGTACGCATGAAATTTAGCTTTGTGCGATTTTTCCTTACTGCGCTGTGACACCAGCGAGATCAGCAAACACAACGCGACATTAAAGACAATGCCCCATCCGGCTGAATGAATGGTCCATGGCCAGCGCCCCCAAGGCATCTGAAAGCCAAAAAATTCTGCCAGCGTAAGACCGAAAGAATCCGTGAGCACCACCATAGCCAAGCCCACGCCCAAGCCAACAGTGGCGGCAGGACGCGTAATCCATGGCATCCAGCACAACCCGATCAGTGCTGGCAGCAATTGCGCACCAAACCCCATGGCGAGTGAACCAAGTTCAACTTGCGCGCGAGGCGCATAGGTTGCCAACAGCAACGCTGCAAGTAACACAAGCCCGATCGTAATGCGCGCCCACAGCTTCTGCTCGCGGTCATCTGCAGCCGGATTGACGTAATGCTTATAGATGTCACGCACGAACATGGTTCCTGCCGTTGATGCAAACGCAGCAGCCATCGCATGGATCGCAGCAAAAGCACAAATAGCCAGTAATGCCATGAGCCAGGGAGAGCGAGCACTAATGATGTGAATAGTATGGGCGACCAATCCCGATTCTTTTCCGGCACTGAGATCAGGCAGCACACGTGCCACCATTAGCCCAGCTTCGGTGACAGCGGGTGACGCGCCAAGAAAATTTGCGCCCATGCCCTGTGCCACACCAAAGAAAATTAGAATGACACCAACGATCACGCCCGAGACCCATACCTGCTGTGGACCAAAGCCTTTCGGATCACGGCTACTAAATGCCCAAATCGTAAATGCGGGCGCAGCCTGAATCCCCATCAAGGCGATGCTATAGCTTAGTACCATCGAGGTAGTCCAGATGCCGCCGCTAGGCGCTTCGCGACCCAAACCTTCGACAAACTGAATCACGCCGGGCGTTTCAAAATACGCGTTGTAACCCGAGGCGGGTGTGCCAAGCGGCCCCATGCCCAACATGGAAAAATTTGACATTGCATCAACGAATTCACCAAAGCCGCCGATATGGATATAGGCAATCAACCCAACAGCTATCATGCCGGCACCGAACAACATGCATTGCAATGCACCGACATACGCTGCTGCACGCAGGCCACCAAGACACACATATAAAAACAGCACCGCTGTCATCACCCACATCGCAAGACTCCAGTGAATCTTGCCATCAGAGAGCACCTGCACCAGATAACCTGAAGCTGCCAACTGCATGCCCAGAAACGGCACCGCAAAAAACAGTGCCACGAGCAATATCATCCAGCGCAATGCAGCACTGCCATAATAATCAGCAAACATTTCTGCCTGCGTTACATAGCCAAAATGCTTACCCAGTATCCATTGCCGCTTCAAAAACAAGACGCCAGTCAATGGAATTGAAATTGCACACAAGCTAAGGGCAGCATATTGAAAGCCATCACGAAAAATAAAAGCTGGCTGACCTAGCGCTGTCCAACCACTAAATGAAATTGCAGTCGCCGACAGGACAAAAATCCAAGATGGAATTTGTCTACCGCCCAGAAAAAAATCTTCTGCTGTTGGTGCCATGCGAGCCGAGACAACTCCCCAAAATAGCGAGTAAGCGGAATAGAGCGCAATAAAAACAAACAGCCAAATCAACGTGACAGTCAAAACAAGCCTCGTCAGTGTTCTCTTACTCTATGGATCATCAAGTAAGACTCTCTGATTCCAAATTTAATAAAAATGGTAGCGATAAAGCTCACCACGATGGAGCCAAATCCAACTAGTCCTATCACCATATTCACATCAGTGAAATTCGGATCAAATAACCAGCTGCCGATAAATCCAATCATCGATAAACCAAATAAAATCAGACCCAGCGCAATCTCACCACTAGTAAAGCGCGTACCAAAAATCTGATTGATGATCAGATGCACGGCAAATCCAAGCAAGACAATTGCAAACCCCGCCAAACCTGCCAGCAAGTCACTACCCGCAAAGCCAGACAAGGCCAGACAAAAACCGAACGATCCGAAGAAGGCCCAGTTGGTATAGGCCGCTACCCGTTGCTCGATATGCGCCATTTTCATGGTCGGCTCAAGATCAGTCATGGATCACTATTTACGCTTAGGATTGTCTTTGGATGATTTTTCATCAGCCACTTGCAGATGCTCAAGCTTTGCCAGACTTTCCAGTCCGCTTAAATTGGTCATGGAGTTTGGCGACATACCAATTTCAGACAAGAGGTTATCGACGAACGGTGCTTGTGCGCGATAGCGTAATGCTGAACTCACCACATTGTCAGCAAGGCTGCCATTGCGCGGGCCATCGGGGCCGCCATTTGAACCAGCATGGCCACCGCCATCTGGTCCGCTGATTTGGGTGCCGCTCATACCAGGCAGACCATCGACTTGCAAAATCTTGATCGAGTCTATGCTTTCCATAGGCTTGACGCTCTCGCGGATGATGGACGGCAGGTTATGTATCAATTGTTTTTGCAGCGCGCTTAAACGACTCTTATCAGAGCGCAGATTCTCAGCTTCGTTAAGTTTACGATTACCTTCTGCATCGACATCAAAACGG
>CAIVDH010000172.1 GCA_903904635.1 uncultured Burkholderiales bacterium
GGCCAGATAGTCATGCACACATTGCAGCACCAGCGGACTACGATGGCTAGGTTCGCAGGCTACCAGCTCTTCATAAGTCATCCACAGTGTGCGCAATATGCCTTCATCAAGCTTGCGGTCATGCAGTGTGCCTAGCGTGCCTGTAAAGGCAAAGCGGAGATAGGTGACATTTTCATTGGTGCGACTGGAAACATAGCGTGACATATATATGCCGATCATGGCATCAGGTATAAAGTCATAGGCAGTTTCTTCCAGCGTTTCTCGCGTTGCGGCGGCAATCAGCGATTCACCCGGATCAAGGTGACCAGCTGGCTGGTTAAAACGGATGCCGTCACTCGTCTCTTCTTCAACTAGCAAGAATTTTTTGTCGCGCTCAATAATGGCGGCAACGGTAACAGACGGTTTCCAAATAATTGACATGGTTTCCTTCAAAGTGACGGCATTTTACCTTGTTGCCCCGGCACCCCGCTAAGTAACTGAAGCGAAGATAGCTTAGCCAAGATCAATTGCAAGAATTGCTTCTTTAAGCCAAAAAAGGGCAGAATGCAGGACTTCATGCTTTTATGAATGAAACGAACAGGCAACCATGGCTTCCGGCATTGGTTCGCAGGAAAAAATAGCACGGTTGTTCCATTAATTGGTTTCCGTGTAAGATTCGGGCGCAATTTTATTTTTTGGAGAATTCCATGAGAATCGGCATTCCAGCCGAAACGCGGCAAGGCGAAACGCGCGTTGCGGCAACGCCTGAGACGGTAAAAAAATTAGTCGCGGCCAAGCATCAGGTCATCGTGCAATCTGGCGCAGGTACTGCTGCCAGCGTGACTGATGAGGCCTATACAGCAGCCGGAGCACAAATTGGCTCGGCAGCGGATGCCTTGTCTTGCGAAATGGTGTTAAAGGTGCGCGCACCCTCAGCCGATGAACGCAGTCATATGAAAAAAGGGAGCGTGCTTGTAGGCATGCTTAATCCTTTCGATGCTGACAACATTGCGGCTATGGCAAGTGCCGGGTTGGTTGCGTTCTCTCTTGAGGCAGCGCCACGGATTACGCGTGCACAATCGCTGGATGTGCTTTCTTCGCAAGCAAATATTGCTGGTTACAAAGCGGTCATGCTGGCTGCAAATAATTACCAGCGTTTCATGCCTATGCTAATGACGGCAGCCGGCACGGTCAAAGCGGCGCGTGTGCTAATTATGGGTGTGGGTGTGGCAGGCCTGCAGGCTATTGCAACGGCCAAGCGTATGGGCGCTGTGATTGAAGCCTCTGACGTGCGTCCGCCAGTCAAAGAGCAGGTGGAGTCACTGGGCGCAAAATTCATTGACGTGCCGTACCTGACTGATGAAGAGCGCGAGATCGCTCAAGGTGTGGGCGGCTATGCCAGAGCCATGCCGGCGGCATGGATGCAGCGTCAGGCTGAGCTGGTGCATGAACGTGCCAAGCAGGCTGACATCATCATTACCACTGCACTGATACCCGGTCGCAAGGCACCGGTACTGATTAGTGAAGATACTGTTAAAGCCATGAAGCCGGGTTCAGTCATCGTTGATATGGCGGTAGAGCAGGGTGGCAACTGCCCGCTTTCTGAATTGGGCAAGACAGTCATCAAGCATGGTGTCACCATCATCGGCGAGGCTAATCTTCCTGCGCTATGTGCCGCAGATGCCTCGGCACTGTATTCACGTAACGTGCTCGATTTTCTTAAACTCATCATCGACAAAGATGCAGCGCTGGCAATTGATCGCAGCGATGAAATCGTTGCTGCCACGCTGATGTGCAGTGACGGCGAAGTCTTACGTAAATAGGCACATTCATGCAACGTATTATGCTGCGCGCGAAAATACATCGCGCATCTGTTACGCAGTGCGACCTTAATTATGAAGGTTCATGTGGCATAGATGAAGATTTGCTGGATGCTGCAGATATTCGTGAGTTTGAGAAAATTGAGATCTATAACATCAATAACGGCGAGCGCTTTTCTACCTATGCAATCAAGGGCAAGCGCGGCAGTGGAGAGATCTCGCTTAACGGCGCTGCGGCGCGCTTGGCGCATCTGGATGATTTGCTGATCATTTGCACTTATGCGCCGATGACGGAAGATGAAATAAAAACCTACAAACAGAAAATCGTATTTGTAGACGGAAAAAATCGTATTACTAGTCTGAAAAAATAACGCTAAAAATAACGATCTCAGGTAATTAGTTATTAAGCTTTATCGCCTGAGCAATCTGTCTCTATCAACAAGAGGACATTATGGAAGTCACGCATACCATCACTAATCTGATCATCTTCGTGCTGGCAATTTATGTCGGCTATCACGTCGTCTGGACTGTTACCCCTGCACTGCATACGCCGCTGATGGCTGTAACTAATGCCATCTCTGCCATCATCATGATCGGTGCCATGCTTGCGGCTGCTTTGACTGAAGGCTTAATTGGTCAGATCGCCGGCACACTGGCTGTGGCGCTGGCAGCAGTCAATGTTTTTGGCGGTTTTCTGGTTACGCAGCGCATGCTGGAAATGTTCAAGAAGAAGGAACCGAAAGCAGCCAAAGAAGGGAGCAAGCCATGAGCATGAACCTGGTTACTCTGCTCTATCTGCTCGCTTCAGTCTGCTTCATACAGGCATTGAAAGGCCTGTCTCATCCTGCAACTGCGCGCCGTGGTAATGCCTTCGGCATGGCCGGTATGGCGCTCGCTGTTGCCACAACCATTGCGCTGATTTTCAAATTCAAATCTGAATCTGCTACAGGCACAAATTTGGGTTATGGTTTAACGGTGCTAGGTGTCGTGGTGGGCGGCAGTGTGGGTGCCATCCTCGCCAAGCGCGTTGAGATGACCAAAATGCCTGAGCTGGTTGCAGCGATGCACTCGTTGATAGGCTTAGCGGCAGTATGTATTGCGATTGCTGCGGTTGCTGAACCATGGGCATTTCGTATTGTAGAGAGCGGTGAAGCTCTGCCGCTGAGCAATAAGCTAGAGCTGTTCATCGGTACATTTGTCGGCGCGATTACGTTTTCAGGTTCAGTGATTGCATTTGGCAAGCTCTCCGGCAAATATAAATTTCGTCTGTTTCAGGGCGCCCCGGTAAGCTTCAAGGGCCAGCATATGATTAATCTGCTGCTGGCAATAGTGATGCTGGGCTTTGGCGTTGCATTTTGTGTCACGCAAGACTGGACACCATTCATCATCATGACGGCGATTGCTTTCGTGCTGGGTGTGTTGATCATTATTCCTATCGGTGGCGCTGATATGCCGGTAGTGGTGTCTATGCTGAACAGCTACTCTGGCTGGGCAGCAGCAGGTATTGGTTTTTCACTCAACAATCCTATGCTGATCATCGCCGGATCGCTGGTCGGTTCGAGTGGTGCGATTCTTTCTTACATCATGTGTAAGGCGATGAACCGTTCGTTCTTCAATGTGATACTTGGTGGTTTTGGTGGAGAAGCTGCTGCCGTAGTTGCAGGCGGACAGCAGCAGCGTCCTGTGAAATCAGGTTCGTCTGATGATGCCGCTTTCCTGATGAGTAATGCTGAAACAGTCATCATTGTTCCTGGCTATGGTCTGGCCGTGGCGCGTGCGCAGCATGCGTTGAAAGAACTTACTGAGAAACTCACGCACAAGGGCGTAACGGTTAAGTATGCGATTCATCCTGTGGCAGGTCGTATGCCTGGCCACATGAATGTGTTGCTGGCTGAAGCTGAAGTGCCGTATGACCAGGTGTTTGAGATGGAAGATATCAATAGCGAGTTTGGTCAGGCTGATGTGGTGCTGGTGCTAGGCGCTAATGATGTGGTTAATCCTGCAGCCAAAGACCCTAAGTCTGCTATTGCCGGCATGCCAATACTGGAAGCCTACAAAGCCAAGACGATTATCGTCAACAAGCGTTCTATGGCAGCTGGTTATGCGGGTCTGGATAACGAGCTGTTCTACATGGATAAAACCATGATGGTGTTTGGCGATGCGAAGAAAGTGATTGAGGATATGGTGAAGGCTGTTGAGTAACTAGACAATCCAGAAGATCTTGCTGCACCAGGATACTGTCATCAAATTCAAAGCGCTTGATTCTATGCTGCGAGGCTAGAATCAGGCGCTTTTTATTTTTGACATCAACGATATTGAAAATTGACGCTTCTGTTATCAGCGAGTA
>CAIVDH010000173.1 GCA_903904635.1 uncultured Burkholderiales bacterium
CGTATATCGGCTTTGCGTCCGTCATCTTTCCAGTTCCTGTGACGCTTAACCAGTTCTACCTGAAGATGGTTTAACGGATCCAGATAAGCAAAGCGGTTCTTGATGGAGCGAGCCAGAGTCGGATTATTGGCCAGTCTTTCACGGGCGCCTGTTACAACCGACAGATTGTCATTGGTCAGCGCATGTTCAGCTGCAATGCGCTTAAAAATCAGATTGCGCAATTTTTTATCTGCCACTAATCCCGCATAGCGCGAAGCAACGGCCAGATCTGTCTTGGCCAACACCATATCCATATTGGATAAGAGTGTAGAAAAGAATGGCCACTCTTTGTACATGGCACGCAGTAGCGCCAGTTTTTTTGTTTTGTTGCTCGTGCCATCTTCTGCCAGCCATGCCGTCACTGCGCTGCCGAAACCATACCAGCCCGGTAAGAGTAAGCGACATTGACCCCATGAAAATCCCCATGGAATCGCACGCAGGTCTTCGATGCGGCGTGTTGATTTACGTGATGCCGGGCGCGAGCCTATGTTGAGTTCGGCAATTTCTGCAATAGGTGTAGCTGAGAAAAAATAATCGGTGAAGCCCGGTGTCTCATAGACGAGATTACGATAGGCCTTATAAGCGTATTCGGACAATTCTTCCATGACGTGCTCGAATTCGGCCAGGCGCTTTGCATGTTTGCTGTCAGTCGCAGCAGGCATCAGGCTTGCTTCCATCACAGCAGCGACAACTAATTCGAGATTGCGGCGTCCAATTTCAGGATTGGAAAATTTTGAGGCGATAATTTCGCCCTGCTCAGTTAGTCTGAACTGTCCGTTCACGGTGCCACCAGGTTGTGCCAGTATCGCTTCATGGCTGGGGCCGCCGCCTCGTCCAACGGTGCCACCGCGACCGTGGAACAGGCGCAGTTTGACACCGTGATTCTGGAATACTTTTACTAATCCAATTTCTGCTTTGTAGAGTTCCCAGTTTGACGTGAGGAAGCCACCATCCTTGTTTGAGTCAGAGTAGCCCAGCATGACTTCTTGCAGCTCGCCCTGTTTTTTTACCAGCTCACGTATGCGTGGGATAGATAGTAGACCATCCATAATGCCCGCTGCAAAGCGCAGATCAGGAATCGTCTCAAAAAGCGGAATCACCATCAGTTCTGCTTCTTGCACACCGGTTTGTGGATCGATAGTAAATAGTCCGGTTTCTTTTTGTAGTAATAAAACTTCGAGTAAATCTGACACGCTCTCTGTATGAGAAATAATGTAATTACGAATCGCGCGCGGCCCGAATTGCTGACGAATTTCGCGTGCCATGCGTAATACAGCCAGTTCTGATTGGGTTATGTCGGAATAATTGATATACGGCGAATAAAGTAGTCGTGGTTGCTCCAGCTCTGCCAACAACAATGAGATTTTTTCGTTTTCACTGAGTGCTGCATAATTTTTTTCTAGCTTGGCCGCTTTGAATAACTCCGATAATACTTGTTCATGCACGTCAGAGCTTTGGCGCATATCCAGTGTAGCCAAATGAAATCCAAAGATTTGAACCGCGCGCTGCAAGGTGTTGAGTCTTGGTCGTATTAATACCGAGCCATGATTGGCATGCAGCGAATTGGCTATGGTTTGCAGATCGGCCGCAAATTCATTTGCAGTTTCATAAGGCGCTAATGCGCCTACTTCTCTGCGCAAAATGTTAGTCACACCTAATTTTCTCGCTGTAGCTGCCAGCCGTGCATACACTGCTATCAGCGCGCGCCGATAAGGTTCATCTGTTCGGTGTGGTGAATTGTCTGGTGAAGCTTCAGCCATGGCCTGCAGTGCTGGACTGACTGCAACTAGCAGGGTAGAGATAGATAGTTCAGCACCCAGCGCATGCACTTCTTCCAGATAAAAATCCAGTATCGTTGAGGACTGACGCGATAGCGCAGTCTCCATGGTAGCGGCATTAACATTGGGGTTGCCATCGCGGTCACCACCTATCCAGCTGCCCATCTGTACAAAGGGAGGCAATTCTGCTTTAGGTGTGCTCGCCGATTTTTGTGGAAACTGTGTAGCAAGCTCACCTTCAATATCGTCAAATAATCCGGGTAACTCACGCAAAAAAGTGATGCGGTAGTAGGACAGCGCATTATCGATTTCGTCTTCCACTGTCAACTTGGAGTAGCGCAGCATACGTGTCTGCCAAAGCGTCGCAACTTCGGCATGCAACATTGCCGTGTTGCGGTTGCGCTCAGAGGGTGTCATCGGGAGATCGCGTTCTGCCAACAGTCTTGCGATTTCACGTTCTGCGTCCAAAATACTTTTACGTTGCACTTCGGTTGGATGCGCAGTCAGCACGGGTGAAATCAGCGCGTCATCAAAAAAAGATCGCACAGCAGCACCAGACACATTAGCTTCGTCCAGCTTGGCTAACGTGGTTGCAATACTACCTTCCTGGGGTGCGGAACCTGCCAGCAGATGCGCGCGGCGGCGGCGATTATGATGCTGGTCTTCGGCGATATTGGCTAAATGCGAAAAATAGGAAAACGCCCGAACCACGGAGTTGGTCTGGTCGCGCGTTAGCTTTTTGAGTAGTTTGTCGAGGTCCTTGCCGGCCTCTGGGTCGGATTCACGACGAAAGCGTACCGCAGTCTGACGTATCGTTTCAACGACTTCGAAGACGGTTTCACCTTCCTGGTAGCGTAAAACATCACCTAACAATCGTCCTAGCAGGCGAATATCTTCTTTAAGTGGGGCGTCTTTATCGGATACTTTGGATGAGCTGGGTGAGGCTTGCAGATTTTTTTTTGCCATGGCTGGGATAGTCAGTTAGCAGTTAATGGTTCCTGAGCCAGGCTTATGACCTGTACCCAAAAATACGCGTGATAAAATTCGCTGAAATTATCAGCAAAATCCACCGGGTTGCAATACATCTTGTCGACCCTGAATCAGAGAGGCCGCATTGACAGCATCATTTTCCGGAAAATTGGTGATCGCTTCGCGAGAAAGCCGGCTCGCTATGTGGCAAGCAGAGAACGTCCGTACACGCTTGCTTGAATTATATCCCCAGAGCACAGTAGTTATCCTCGGAATGACTACCCGCGGTGATCAAATACTTGACCGAACCTTATCCAAGGTTGGTGGTAAGGGTTTATTCGTAAAAGAACTCGAAGTCGCCATGCAAAACGGCGAAGCAGACTTTGCGGTGCATTCTTTGAAAGATGTGCCTATGGAGTTGCCCGAAGGTTTCGAGCTCGGTGCCATACTGGAGCGCGAAGATCCGCGAGATGCGTTCGTCTCAAATGATTACGCTGGTCTGGAAGCTTTGCCTGCTGGCGCCATTGTTGGCACCAGCAGCTTGCGCCGTCAGGCACTCATTGCTGCACGTTTTCCTCATCTCGTGATTGCGCCTTTGCGCGGCAATCTCGACACCCGGCTTGGCAAACTCGATCGTGGTGAATATGCCGCCATTATTCTGGCCGCCGCCGGACTAAAAAGATTGGGTATGGCCAGTCGTATTCGTTCTTTTATCGAACCTGAACACAGTTTGCCTGCCCCAGGCCAAGGTGCGATGGCCATAGAAATACCTGCTGGCCGCGATGATCTGCGCACACTGCTGGCGCCGCTAAATCATACTGATACTGAACGTGCAGTCAGGGCCGAACGGACACTTTCCAAGACATTCGGTGGCAGTTGCCAAATTCCCCTTGCAGCATTTGCTACCGTAGAAAATAGCACGATGCGCTTGCGTGCCATGGTTGCCACGCCCGACGGAACGCGTATAGCGCAAGCAGAAGTCCATGGCCCCGCTGACCAGCCCGAAGCGCTCGGACATAAAATCGCCGAGGCACTTCATGCACAAGATGCAACAGCCATACTGGCAGTCTGCCAATCTGAAAGCTAAGTCAATGCGCATCAGAGCCGAAAACCTGGTGCGCATTCCTCGTCATTTACTCTGCTGACCAACCACACCAAGCCACTCCACACTCAGTGAGACCAGTCGTCATCACCAGACCGGCAGCGCAGGCTGCACCACTAGTTGCCCGGCTAAACGAGAGCGGCTGCAAAGCGCATCTGTTTGCTTTGCTCGACATACAACCGCTGACTGATACAACGCTACTTAAAGCAACGTTACATCGCCTGGCAGACTACGCGATGGTCGCCTTCGTCAGCCCAAATGCGGTTGATGCGGCCTTTGCACATATTGAAAAATGGCCGCGTGAGGTAATCGCAGCCGTTGTTGGGGAAGGTAGTCGGCTCGCATTGGCGCGCCATGGCCTGACCGATGAAAACGCCACCATTATTAGTCCGCGCGATGCGCAACGGACCGATTCTGAAACACTGTTGATGGAACTCGATCTGGACGCTTTGCGCGGCAAAAAAATCCTTATCGTGCGCGCCGAGACTGGTCGCGAATTGCTTGCAGATCAGCTGCGCGCAGCTGGAGTAGATGTTGAGCAGATTGCTGCCTATCGTAGGCTTGCCCCAGTACTTGATGAAGCCAAGACCGCAGTATTAATTAAATTGATAGCCGAGCCTAATGACTGGGTTATTACGAGTTCGGAAGGATTGCGTTTATTGCAAGACATGCTGGAGCAGTCAGTAATTGAAGATGGTTGGGTAAAAATGTGTGAAAAATTGCTGATCGTTCCACATAAACGTATAGAACAGACTGCACGCTCACTTGGATTTCGTCATATCATTCAGTGCGATTCTGGCGACGAAGCCATGTACGCCGCGATACAATCACGAACATGACAAATCAGCACACCCCATCACCTCCTGAAAATGAGCCAATAGTCCTGGCTGAAGTACCTACGGATAAGTCTGTGGTGCAAGCATTGCCTTCTTCTTTTTTTCGCAGCCACCGCGTTGAAATTACACTGGGCGCACTTGCTGTATTGTTAGCGCTGCAATGGTGGAATGCACACACTGATGTGAGTAACCTGCGCCGTGAACTTGCACAGCGCCTGCAAAATGGTGACAGCCTCAATACCCAAACCAAACTCATCGCCAGTCGGGTTGATGATGAAGTGAAAGTCTTGCAAGGCAAAGTCTCATTACTCGAGGCCCGCCAAATAGAATCGCAGGGGCAGCAAGCCGCGCTGGAGCAGCTCTATCAAGACCTGGCAAAAAACCGCGATGACTGGGCGCTGGCCGAAGTAGAACAAGTTCTTTCTACGGCAAGTCAGCAGTTGCAACTAGCCGGTAATGTACGTGGTGCGTTGATAGCGCTGCAAAATGCCGACAGCAGACTTGCCCGCACGGATCGGCCGCAGTTCATTGCCATCCGTCGCGCCATAGCAAAAGACATAGAAACCGTAAAGAGTTTGCCCAGTGTTGACCTGACTGGTATTGCCGTGCGGCTTGATACCTTGGTTGCGCAAATTGACAGCATGCCTTTGTTATCTGAAGAAAAGCCTGCACTTGCAGCAATAGCACCGAAAAGCAAACTTGCGCCCGCCAAGCGCGATGCCAAACAGGCCGCGCCTGCCGATAACGATTCCATAGGAAGCGTCGTGCAGCAGTATTGGCAAAGCTGGAGTAATGATATGTGGCGCGAAGTACGTCAACTCGTTCAGGTTCGCACAGTCAATGCGCCAGAAGCACTGCTTCTATCACCTGGTGAGGCTTTCTTTGCGCGCGAAAATCTAAAATTACGCTTATTGAATGCGCGCTTAGCGCTGCTGTCCCGTAATGATTCTGCATTTAGGGCAGACCTGGCGGAAGCAGATCGTGCATTGGTACGTTACTTCGACATACGCATACGTCAGACTCAGGCAGCACGTGAATTGCTTAAACAATTGCAAGGCAGTTTGCTCAATATTGATATGCCTACGCTGTCCAACAGTCTGGCTGCCCTGCACAATTCACGGCCCCGGCCTTGACACAGTCACTGATGGCGACCTGATCCTATGCGTTTTTTTCTCTGGCTACTGACACTGTTTGCCACAGCAATCGGCCTTGCTGTTCTGGCTCGATTTAATGGCGGCAATGTCGCGCTGTTTTATCCGCCGTACCGGGTTGATCTTTCGCTGAATTTTTTCATTGTGCTGTTGTTGATCACCTTTGTTTTTTTATACACCCTGATTTCTGCCATGCGCGCCGCACTGAAAATGCCACAGCGGGTGGGAGAATATCGCGCCACCAAGCAGCAACGAGAATCTGGCCGCGCCTTGAGCGATGCATTGAAAGCTTATTTGGAAGGACGTTTCGGGCAGGCAGAAAAATCAGCCACGCGTGCTGCTCTCTTGCCAGAAAATGCAGGGCTGGCTGCATTGATCGGTGCGCGAGCAGCACACAGATTGCAGCAATCTGATCGTCGCAACGCTTGGCTCGCGCAAGCAGAGAAAGATACCAGCTTGCGCAATGCGCGTTTAATGACAGTCATTGAACTACTGGCTGAAGACAATAAGGACAGTGATGGTGCTCTGCATGCATTAAAAGAACTCAATGCTAGTGGTATTCGACATATTCAGGCTTTACGCCTTGCGCTGCGTGTTCATCAAAGGGCGCGCAACTGGCAAGAAGTATTAAGACTGGTACGCCTGCTCGATAAACGATCTGCGCTGCATCCGGCGCTTTCACGGCGTCTGCGCGATCTCGCTTACGAAGCCCTGCTGCCAGCTGCCAGCCATGATCTTGAATCTCTCAAATCACTCTGGAATAGCATTCCCGAGGCAGACCGAACCAGCCCGGCTGTTGCTGTAATTGCTGCCAGTGCTTACATGAGCATAGGTCAACAGCAGGAAGCTGCCACCATTATCGAGAAAGCCTTGAAGGCCGACTGGGACGCTCGTTTGTTGCGCGCCTATCGTCTATGCGCGGCTCCTGAAGGTTCAGCGACTTTGCTGGCGCAGGTAGAAAATTGCGAAAACTGGTTGCGTGAACGCCCTAATGATGCCGAGCTTGCCTTGGTGTTGGGTACATTGTGTCTGCGCCAAAAGCTCTGGGGCAAGGCGCAAAGGCATTTGGAGCAAGCACTATCGGACGCGACAGAGCGCAGCACGATTCAGGAATCGCATCTGCGGCTGGCACAACTGCATGAGGCGCTCAATCAGACTGAGGCAGCCAATACACATTACCGGCAATGTGCGATCACAACTTTGCCGCGTCTTCAGCATAAATAAACAACCCACTAGCTCATAAAGCATGCGTAAGCGATAAGAAAGCTTCGCCACGTATAATTACGCTTTTGATTTTTATACCTTGAGAGTCCTAGATGAGCCTGAACCTGGTGCCAGCCGGCCGTGATTTACCCCATGATTTCAATGTCATTATTGAAATTCCTATGAACGCCGATCCGATCAAATACGAAGTCGATAAAGAGTCCGGCGCGATTTTTGTTGACCGTTTCATGGGTACTTCCATGCATTACCCATGTAATTACGGTTATGTGCCACACACTATTGCTGACGATGGCGATCCGGTTGATGTGTTGGTGATAACACCATTCCCATTATTTCCTGGCGTTGTCGTTCGCTGCCGCCCTATAGGTGTTTTGAAAATGACGGATGAGGCCGGTGGCGATGCAAAAGTATTGGCCGTGCCAGTAGATAAAGTGCTTTCTATCTACACGCATTGGCAAAAACCAGAAGATATTAATGATCTGCGCCTGCAACAGATACAGCATTTTTTCGAGCACTATAAAGATCTGGAGCCAGGCAAATGGGTCAAGGTCGATGGCTGGTTTGGACCTGAAGAGGCAGGCAAGGAAATTATGTCCGGTGTTGACGCTTATAAAAAAGCGGCCAGCAAACCAAATTTCTGAAGTAGATAAAATTTCACTTGGCGTTCACTGAGCGCTGAGTAGTGAGTATGGGCATAGCCTGCAATTGCCGGACTTTGGATCAAACCGAAGCCCGGTATTTTTTTAAGCCGATCTAACTCTGCTTACCCGTTCGAAACGGATTGCGTTCATTAAGCTCGTCTATATAAGACGAAATACCCGATCCTTCTTTTTCCAGAAAACGCTCAATCGCATCGGCAAAGCCCGGATGCGCAAGCCAATGCGCTGACCAGGTTTGCTGCGGCAAAAAACCACGTGCCATTTTATGCTCTCCTTGCGCGCCGCCCTCAAAATAACGTATGCCATTGGCAATACAAAATTCCAGTGGTTGATAATAGGCGGTCTCAAAATGCAGGCAGGGATGATGTTCTATCGCACCCCAGTATCTGCCGTAAAGCGACTGTGCATCATGTATCAGCAATGAAGAGGCTATCGTTTTTCCATCACGTTCTGCAATGACGAGCAAAATATTTTCTGGCATCGTTGCGCCTATGCGCAGAAAAAAATCCAGATTCAAATAAGGCGTGGAACGATGATCGCGATAAGTATGGTCATAGCAGCGCTTGAAAAAAATCCAGTCTTCTTCCGTAATCTCCGTGCTGCGCAATTGCCTAAACCGAATGCCGGCATCCATCACCTTGCGACGTTCTGCGCGTATGTTCTTGCGTTTCTTTTGCTCTAGCGTGGAGAGAAATTGTTCAAAATTTTCATAGCCTGCATTTTCCCAATGAAATTGCACACCACTGCGCAATAAAAAACCAGATTGAGCCAGCAACTTTGCCTCATCTTCCGGCGGATAAAGAATATGCGTGGACGATAAATTATTTGTTTGTTGTAGAGTTTTCAGTGCAGCTATCAGAGCCAGCCTTGCGGGTACATCAATAGCAAGCAGACGGCCACCAGTAACGGGTGTAAATGGTATGGCGGATAATAATTTCGGATAGTATTCAAGACCGTTGCGCTGATAAGCATCGGCCCAGGCCCAGTCGAAAACATATTCGCCGTAAGAGTGAAATTTTGCATACAAGGGAAGCGCAGCGACGAGCTGATCATCTTGCCAGATGGTGAGGAATTGCGGCTGCCAGCCCGTATCTGCGCTTGCACTGCCAGACTCATGCAGTGAATGTAAAAATGAAAACGATAAAAAAGGATTGGCCTCTTCTTGCTGACGCAGCAAGCCATCCCATGCAGTCTGCCCTACCTCAGAGAGTGAAGTGGCGATGCGCGTGCGATAATTCTGATTTTGCAGATTCGGCCTCATGCCATGACAGTAAATGTTGCGATAGCCCAGATAAATAGCACGGTCGGAGATCTGGCCGGAAATAGTGCAAAGATTGCCGACTATGCGCAGCGCGCATTGCAGCTAGGTGCGGACATCGTATTGACACCTGAGCTTTCTTTGGTTGGCTATCCGCCAGAAGATCTATTACTACGACAATCATTCTACGCAAAATCTCAACTCGCGTTACAGGCATTAGCCGCGCAGCTCGCTTCACTGCATGGTCTGCATGTCATAGTCGGTCATCCGTTGGCACATGACGGCCAGCATTACAACGCCGCATCGGTACTGTGCAATGGTCAGATCATTGCCACTTACCGTAAAAATGCGCTGCCAAATTACACCGTATTTGACGAGAAGCGTTATTTCTCCTCAGCCGACGAAGCCTGCACCTTTATCGTTAAGGGTGTCTGCTTCGGCATTAACATTTGTGAAGATACTTGGTATCCGGAATCGCCAGCCAGCGCACGTGCCGCAGGTGCGCAAGTTTTGCTGGTGCCAAATGCCTCGCCTTATCACATGAATAAACAGCACCAGCGGCTAGAAGTCATGCGCGATAACGTCTCAACGCATGGCATGTCGCTGGTGTATGCCAATCTAATCGGTGCGCAAGATGAGTTGGTTTTTGATGGCGCATCCTTTGTTATGGATGAGCGCGGCACAGTCAAGGCGCAGCTTCAACATTTTGAGGAAGACCTGGGCATTATTACCTTCGATGGTTCGACCCCACGCGCACAAGCCATAGCTGCTGAGTTATCGACTGAGGCGCAAGTGTATGCTGCGCTGGTGTTGGGTGTACGTGATTATGTAGGCAAAAATGGTTTTCCGGGCACCATCATCGGCTTGTCAGGCGGTGTTGATTCCGCGTTAACCCTGGCTATTGCAGTTGACGCGCTGGGTGCTGATAAGGTGCGGGCCGTGATGATGCCATCGCCTTATACCGCTGAAATTTCCTGGATAGATTCGCGCGAAATGGTGCAGCGTCTGGGTGTGCGCTACGATGAAATTGCAATCAATGACTGCTTCGATGCGTTTCGTCACGCATTGGCATTTGAATTCAATGGATTGCCGGAAGATGCGACGGAAGAAAATATTCAGGCACGCATACGCGGCACCCTGCTGATGGCACTATCTAACAAGAGCGGCTCGATCGTGCTCACTACCGGCAACAAGAGTGAGATGGCGGTAGGCTATTGCACGCTCTATGGCGATATGGCAGGTGGCTTTGCCGTCATCAAAGATATCGCCAAGACATTGGTTTACCGGCTGTGTAGTTATAGAAATGGCATCAGTAATATTATTCCCGAGCGTATTCTCACCCGTGCGCCATCTGCAGAATTAAGACCCGGCCAGACCGATCAGGATACGCTGCCATCTTATGACATCCTTGACGGCATCATGCAGCGCTATACGGAAGAAGGTCAGGGCATTGCAGAACTGCTGGAGGCGGGGTATCGTAAAGAAGATGTGGATCGTATTACCCGGCTCATCAAGATTAATGAATATAAAAGGCGCCAGTCGCCAGTTGGTGTGCGTGTTACGCACAGAGCTTTTGGGCGTGATTGGCGATATCCTATTACCTCGAAATTTCGCGAGTAATGCAGAGCACTTCAAATACAAGTACAGATTTCTTACAGCCAAAAAAAGAGGAGTATCCCGTGAAGCAAATCACCGCGATCATTAAGCCATTTAAGTTAGATGAAGTGCGCGAAGCACTGGCAACAGTCGGCGTAAGCGGCCTGACTGTCACTGAAGTGAAAGGCTTTGGCCGTCAGAAAGGTCATACAGAACTCTATCGTGGCGCTGAATATGTCGTAGATTTTTTACCTAAGGTAAAAATCGAGGCTGTAGTGAGTGATGATGTCGTTGATCATGCAATCGAAGCGATCGTCAAAGCGGCGCGCACCGGTAAGATCGGTGACGGTAAAATTTTTGTACGTTCAGTTGAGCAGGTTATACGCATACGTACTGGCGAGACCGGATCTGAAGCCGTCTGAGTTTGATTCATGGCCAAATCCGCATGCATAGGATTTGGCCGTAACAGACTTTCAAGTTCAGATACCGATCATGCTTTGAGCAATACAACCAGTGCGCCACTGCCACCATCAGCCGCGCGTGCCTGACAAAAAGCCATCACCTCATCCTTTTGTACCAGCCAGTTGCGCACTTTGCTCTTAAGCACAGGTTCTTTGTTGACTGAGCCTAGCCCCTTGCCATGAATAATGCGCACGCAGCGCAAGCCCTTGCGTACTGCATGACGCAAAAATAATCCGACTGCTTCACGTGCTTCATCAGTGCGCAATCCATGTAAATCGAGTTGTTCCTGCATGACCCATTCGCCACGTCTGAGTTTTTTGAGTACATCTGCCCCGATGCCGTTGCGAGCGTAGCTTAATGCTTCGTCAGATTCCATCAGCGTTTCGATGCTGAATTCATCAGATAAAGATTCTTGTAGCGCTGCTTTTTCATCAGCGATACGATGCTTGGCAATGGGCTGTGGATGCGCCACAGGTGGCAGCTGCCGCTCCGCCACACTAAGTGGTTGCACCTCTCCTATGCTGGTGCGAAAAATATTCGCTTCACGTTCCATTGCTAGTGCCTCTTCATGTTGTCGCCGCTCTTTTTCTGCACGCAATTCTGCCTGCAATTTCAGCTTAGTTTGCAGCGCCTGTAAATCTGTAAAATTTTTAAGCGAAGAGGCCATGAGGTCGCAAGCACAATGCCCTGTGAATTATTCCAGGCTTTCGAGATAGCGCTGTGCATCAAGGGCGGCCATACAGCCCGTACCAGCGCTAGTAATAGCTTGTCGATACACATGATCTTGTACATCGCCAGCGGCAAAGACACCCGCTATGCTGGTAGCTGTTGCCATGCCTTCCAGGCCAGACTTGGTAGTGATGTAACCATTGTGCATAGTCAGCTGGCCATCAAAAATGCTGGTGTTGGGCTTGTGTCCAATTGCGATGAATACGCCATGTAGCGTAATCGGGGTGGATTTACCATCAGTAGTCGATTTGATCGTGATACCAGTTACACCAGTATCGTCACCATTGACCTCTTCCAGCGTGTGGTTCCATTTGACTTCTATCTTGCCCTCGGCAACCTTGGCCATCAGGCGATCAATCAGAATAGGCTCGGCCTTAAATTTATCGCGACGGTGTACCACCGTTACTTTGGTTGCAATATTGGAAAGATAAAGTGCTTCTTCAACAGCCGTATTGCCACCACCAACCACGGCAACCTCTTGATTACGATAGAAAAAACCATCGCAGGTAGCACACGCTGAGACGCCTTTGCCCATAAAGCTCTCTTCAGACGGCAGACCCAGATATTGCGCCGAAGCGCCCGTGGCTATGATCAGCGAGTCGCAAGTATAAGTACCAGAATCGCCCTCTAAGCGTATGGGTTTTTCAGAGAGATGCGTGGTGTGGATATGATCAAAAATAATCTCAGTTTTAAAGCGCTCTGCATGCTGCAGCAAGCGTTGCATTAGTTCAGGCCCTTGCACACCCATAGGATCGCCGGGCCAGTTTTCAACATCAGTCGTCGTCATCAGCTGACCACCTTGCTCTACGCCGGTAATCAATACCGGGTTGAGGTTGGCTCGGGCGGCATAGACCGCTGCGCTATAGCCGGCAGGGCCGGAACCAAGAATTAATACGCGTGCATGTTTGGGGCTGGACATAGTTTTTTCTACAATAAATTAATATGAAAGAGAAGTTCTGGAATAAGAACCGGAAAGATTAAAATAGACGTTATTGGCTAATGGCGGATACACAGGCATAAAAGGACAGAGAAGCAAACCCAGAGGGTGTTTCATCCTGCCCGAATTCGTGCGATAGTGCCGCTCAATTCAGCCTCAGATTATAGTCGACCTGCCGGACAGGCATAAAAGCCAGTAACAACCTTTTCTAGCGATGACCAGATCAAGCCCTAGTTATACCCGTAGCGCACCCGAGCCGGCACCGGAACCCTTGCCAAACAGATTATTGCGTCTGCTTTCAGAGGCACGCTGGCTGCTGCTTGCCGTGGTGTGTATTTATTTCACGCTGATTTTATTTACGTATTCCCGGGAAGATCCCAGCTGGTCGCATGCCAGCTCTGTGACCCAAACATTAAATTGGGGCGGCGTTACCGGCGCATGGATTGCCGATTTACTACTTTATATTTTTGGCTTTTCTGCCTGGTGGATATGCGTCGCAACAATGGCATTGGTGTGGGTTAGTTATCGTCAGCTGGCCCAACGATTTCTGCTGCAACAGCAGATTAAGCCTGCTCACCGCTCTGAAGGTGCTATTCGCGCAGGTGGGTTTGTGTTGCTGATACTGGGCAGCTCGGGTCTTGAGTATGTACGCATGTATAGCCTCAAGGCGCTGCAACCACTGGCCCCCGGTGGAGTGATTGGTGAACTGTTTGGAGGGACTGCTCAGGCCGCATTAGGATTCAACGGTTCTACCCTAATATTGCTGATGCTATTCGGTCTGGGCTTTAGTTTGTTTTTTCATTTGTCATGGATGGCAGTGGCCGAAAAGCTGGGTGGTGCAATCGAAGATATTGCGCAGTGGATAGTCGCATTTTATGCTGCGCGGCAGGATCGGAAAGTCGGACTGGAAGCCGCAGTCAAACGCGAAGTCGTAGTGGTCCAGGAGCGTGCCCGTATAGTAGAAAGTACGCCACTGCGCATTGAACCGCAAATGGTTGTGGTGCCGAGGTCTGAACGAGTGGAAAAAGAAAAACAGGTTTCACTTTTCCTTGACATGCCTGATACAAATTTGCCGCCGCTCTCTTTGCTTGATGAGCCACCGATAAATCAGGAAACCGTGAGCATCGAGACACTGGAATTTATTAGCCGCCTGATAGAGAAAAAGCTATCTGATTTTGGTGTTGAAGTGAAAGTGGTCGCTGCCTATCCAGGGCCAGTTATTACGCGCTATGAAATTGAGCCAGCCGTTGGTGTCAAGGGCAGCCAAATCGTCAATCTTGCCCGTGACTTGGCGCGTGCACTGTCGCTGACTTCGATTCGTGTCGTTGAGACGATACCGGGTAAAAATTATATGGGACTAGAGCTGCCCAATCCAAAACGGCAGATCGTACGGTTGTCCGAAATAGTCGGCTCCAAGGTTTATAACGATGGTGCATCATCATTGACGATTGGTTTGGGCAAAGACATAGCCGGTCATCCGGTGGTGGCCGATCTCGCAAAGATGCCACATTTACTGGTTGCAGGCACCACGGGCTCCGGTAAATCGGTGGGCATTAATGCCACCATACTTTCGCTGCTGTATAAATCCGATCCGAATCAAGTACGTTTGATTCTGATTGATCCCAAGATGTTGGAACTATCCATTTACGAAGGCATACCGCATCTGCTGGCACCAGTCGTGACAGATATGCGCCAGGCTGGCCATGCGCTGAACTGGGCTGTGGGTGAAATGGAGCGTCGCTATAAATTAATGTCTAAGCTCGGTGTGCGTAATCTGGCCGGCTACAACCAAAAAATTATTGATGCGGAAAAGAAGGAAGAAAAAATTCCGAATCCGTTTAGCCTGACACCAGACGCGCCTGAGCCTTTGGAAAAACTGCCGACCATCGTCATCATCATTGATGAGCTGGCCGATCTGATGATGGTAGTGGGTAAAAAAGTGGAAGAGCTGATCGCACGTATCGCACAAAAAGCGCGTGCAGCCGGCATACATCTGATACTCGCTACCCAGCGCCCGTCGGTAGATGTCATTACCGGTTTGATCAAAGCGAATATCCCTACCCGTATTGCATTTCAGGTCAGCAGCAAAATTGATTCGCGTACCATCCTCGACCAAATGGGGGCAGAGACCCTGCTAGGCATGGGCGACATGCTCTATATGCCACCTGGTACCGGCATGCCTGTGCGTGTGCATGGCGCATTTGTGTCCGATGATGAAGTCCATCGTGTTGTGCAGCATCTGAAATCACAGGGTGAACCTAACTATATCGAAGGCATACTCGAAGGTGGGTCTGCTGAAGAAGGCAGTGCAGAATTTGGTGGCATTGAAAGTAGCAATGGCGCAGAGTCAGATCCTATGTACGATCAGGCTGTGGCCATCGTATTGAAAAATCGTCGCGCATCCATATCACTGGTGCAGCGACATCTGCGCATAGGTTATAACCGGGCTGCTCGCCTGTTGGAACAAATGGAGCAAAGTGGCATCGTATCAACGATGCAATCGAATGGTAACCGTGAAATTCTTGTACCGGCTGGCAATGTTGAATAAACTCTTAAAATCGCTCTGCGTCGTTTCATTATCCGCACTTCCTTTGCTGGCGCAGTCTGCCGCACTGGAACAATTTAAATCCTTTGTTAGTGGTACACGTTCTGCGCGTGGTGAATTCACTCAGCGGCTAGTCAAAGCCGATGGCGAGTCGGGCAATATGCGCATGTCCAATGCATCGTCCGGCACGTTTTTGTTTGCACGTCCTGGCAAATTTATCTGGATATATAAAAAGCCCTATGAGCAGCAATTGCAAGCTGATGGCGAAAAACTCTTCATCTTTGATAAAGATTTGAATCAGGTCATCGTCAAAAAACTGGGCGATGCCATCGGATCTTCGCCTGCAGCCATACTCTTTGGTAGTAATGATCTTGAAAAAAACTTCACCCTCTCTGAAGGGGGCCTGCGTGATGGTATTGAATGGTTGCAGGCCATACCAAAAACCAAAGATACGACCTTCGAAAAAATTGGCATAGGTCTAAAAGATGGCACGCTAGTCGCCATGGAATTGCGCGACAGCTTTGGTCAGGTTTCACTATTATTTTTCTCGCACATGGAAAAAAATCCTGCGCTTCCAGCAAGCCAGTTCCGCTTCGTGATTCCCAAAGGCGCAGACGTGCTGCAGCAATAGTCTCTGATGATGAGCGCTGTTCCTCTCGCAGAACGCCTGCGCCCCACCACGCTTGATACCGTCATCGGACAACAGCATCTGCTTGGGTCTGGTAAGCCGCTGCGCGTAGCATTTGAATCTGGTCAGCCGCATTCCATGATTTTGTGGGGGCCGCCGGGTGTGGGTAAGACCACATTGGCCAGATTAATGGCTGCAGGATTTGATTCTGAATTTATCGCATTGTCTGCTGTACTTTCTGGTGTTAAAGACATTCGTGAAGCGGTGGAGCGCGCGCAAGTTTTAAAAGCCAATTCCGGTCGCAAGACGATATTGTTTGTCGATGAAGTTCATCGCTTCAACAAAAGTCAGCAAGATGCATTTTTGCCGCATGTAGAGAGCGGGCTATTTACCTTCATCGGTGCCACTACAGAAAACCCTTCCTTTGAAGTGAATGGCGCGTTGCTTTCTCGTGCAGCCGTGTATGTACTCAAATCGCTTGCCGAAGATGATCTGGCCCAGCTAGTCGTGCGTGCAATAGCGATGGACGGCGGTGCAGTCAACATAGAAGCAGAGGCCAGCGCTACGCTAGTTGCCAGTGCCGATGGTGATGGCAGAAAATTGCTGAATAATTTAGAGATCGTGCTGCGTGCGGCTGCATTAAAAAAACAATCCACTATCGATAGCGCGCTGCTTAAAGAAAGTCTGGGCGATGCGCTGCGTCGTTTTGATAAAGGCGGCGATACTTTTTACGATCAGATTTCAGCATTGCATAAATCCGTGCGCGGCTCCAACCCTGATGCATCGCTCTATTGGCTAGTGCGCATGTTAGATGGTGGCGCAGATCCGCGCTATCTGTCGCGGCGTTTGGTACGCATGGCCGCCGAAGACATAGGGCTGGCCGATCCGCGTGCATTGCGCATGGCCTTAGATGCCAGCGAAACTTATGAGCGACTAGGTTCGCCCGAAGGAGAGCTGGCGCTGGCTGAAGTGACCATCTACTTGGCCTGTGCTGCAAAATCCAATGCAGCCTATAACGCCTACAACGCCGCACGCGCTTTTGTAGCGCAAGACAAATCAAGACCCGTGCCCGAGCATTTGCGCAACGCGCCGACCAAGCTCATGAAAGAGCTAGGTTACGGCAAGCTTTACCGCTATGCACATAATGAGCCGGATGCGTATGCTGCCGGCGAGACCTACCTACCCGACGGTATGGCAGAGCCCGGCTGGTATCAGCCCACCCCGCGCGGCCTGGAGGGCAAAATTGCAGACAAGCTGGCATTTCTACGCAGCCAGGATACTGAGGCACGCAAGAAGGGCGGCAAATAGCCTAGCGATGCGGTGAAGGTGGTCAATATGGGCGTTTCAGCGCAGCCTAAATCCAGCGGCCTTACATCTCTCGCGGCCTAATTCGCATCAATTTTCCGAGCCAGACCCCATCATTGGTAAAATGCTGCCTTTGCTAAAGCATCTTCGCCTATACCCATGATAGATATCCAACTCCTACGCAAAGACATCGCCGCCGTTGCCACCCGACTCGCGCAGCGTAAATTTCAGCTTGATGTCAACACCTTCAATGCGATTGAAGCAGAACGTAAATCTCTACAGACGCGTACTGAAGAACTGCAGTCCAAGCGCAATACGCTTTCCAAGCAAATCGGCATATTGAAAGGCAAAGGCGAAGATAGCTCGTCAGTCATGAGCGAAGTGGCCAGCATAGGCGATGAACTCAAATCGTCTGAAGTAAAGCTGGAAATAATTCAAACGCAGCTTGCCGATTTTATTTTAATGGTGCCTAACCTGCCGCATGAATCAGTGCCTATTGGTCATGATGAGAGCGGCAACGTTGAAGTACGTAAAATAGGTACACCAAAACCTTTCGATTTTGAAGTCAAAGATCACGTTGATCTGGGCGCAGGATTCGGTCTGGATTTTGATGTGGCTGTCAAACTCACCGGCTCGCGCTTTGCGGTGATGAAGGGCGGTATCGCTCGTCTGCATCGCGCGCTTGCGCAATTCATGCTTGATACTCACACGGCAGAGCATGGTTATACCGAGTGCTACACACCCTACATCGTCAATGCAGATACCTTGCGCGGCACTGGGCAATTGCCTAAATTTGAGGCAGATCTTTTTGCTGTTAAAAAAGGCGGACAAGAAGGCGAGGGCGAAGCGCTGTATCTGATTCCTACTTCAGAAGTCACACTGACAAATCTGGTGCGCGATGAAATTGTTAATGCCGATACGTTACCGATGAAACTCGTTGCGCATTCACCTTGCTTTCGTTCAGAGGCTGGTAGCTATGGGCGCGACACCCGCGGCATGATACGTCAGCATCAGTTTGATAAAGTTGAAATGGTGCAGATCGTTCATCCTGAGCATTCTTACGAAGCATTGGACGAGATGCTGAGCCATGCAGAAAATATTCTCAAAAAACTGGGGCTTCCTTATCGCGTAATCACACTTTGTACCGGTGATATGGGATTTGGTGCCGCCAAGACTTACGATATTGAAGTTTGGCTACCGGCACAAAATACCTATCGCGAAATTTCATCGATATCAAATTGCGAAGCTTTTCAGGCGCGCCGCATGCAGGCACGTTTCCGTAACGCGCAGGGCAAGCCAGAGTTGCTGCATACGCTAAATGGTTCAGGCTTAGCAGTTGGCCGCACCTTGGTCGCCTTGCTGGAAAACTATCAAGAGACTGATGGCTGTGTGAACGTGCCTGAAGTTTTATGGCCCTACATGGGTGGTGTAAAGCAATTGAAGCCCTGAAATTAGGTAGGGGCTTGCCGACTCTGCTACAATCGCGATCTTCGAGAAATGCCAAGTAATACAAAACCTATCAGGAGAGGTGGCAGAGTGGTCGAATGTACCTGACTCGAAATCAGGCGTAGGTGC
>CAIVDH010000174.1 GCA_903904635.1 uncultured Burkholderiales bacterium
AAACGCCATGCCATAGCGGCGCACCGCAAAAAAACTATAAAAAATCGCTTTGAATAAACTCATGCGCTGCCATGCGGCCAGTGGTGCGGCATGCCAGAAGGCCATGCAAAAAGGTAGAAATATCAGGCTGGAAAACATCATGGCCATTGGTAATCCGGTGGCCTGAATTTTGTCTTTTTCCGGATCGAGCTGACCAGTCATTAATTGCCAGAAGGTGCCACCATCAACAATCGAGGAGGCGGCCACAGAGACGATGGCAGCAATCGAATAAAGCACACCTAAGCGCAGCAGCGTACCAAGCGCGGGAGAGCGAAAACCAGTGAGCAAAAGATTGGGGCGTATTTTTTTGCCGGCTTCGATTTGTACGCAGGCCTGCATGAATGCCAGGGAAAAAACCGGTACCAGTAACAAGGGCAAAATCTGTCCGAGCAGAGGAATAATCGACAGCGAAAATAACAGCAACATGTAGAGCAGAAAAAGCATACTCAATTCGGCTGGTTGTTTGCGGAATAAGGCAAAGCCTTGTCTTATCCATTCGATGCCAGTATTGGCGGGAATTTTTTCCATAATCAGGGTAGAGCCTCCACTGCATGATCAATACGATGACGCAGTATGCGTTCAAAATGTGTCGGATCATGTGGTACCAGCATTTCAGCCTCGCGCGGCAAATAAAAATCATATAGCCGAGAAAGCCAGAAACGCAAAGCGGCTGCGCGTAGCATCACGGGCCATGCAACTTGTTCTGCCGGCGTAAATGCCCTAACTGCATGATAGGCCGCCAGCATAGCGCGCACGCGCGCAGCATCAGTTGCGCCGGTATGGAGATCTATACACCAGTCATTGACGGTGACGGCGACATCAAACAACCAGGTGTCGCAACCGGCAAAATAAAAATCAAAAAACCCTGTCAGTCGTTCGCCATCGAACATCACATTGTTGCGAAATAAATCAGCGTGTATTGGTCCGTTCGGCAGAGCATGATAAACATCGGATGCTGCATAAGCTTGCTGGAAATGTACCTCGGCACGTAGCAGATCTTGTTTTGCGGCCGGTATGAATGGCAAAACCGTAGGCGTGGTTTCATTCCACCATGCCAAACCGCGCAGGTTAGGCTGATACAGCGGATAGTCTTTTGCTGCACCATGCATTTTGGCCAGCATGGCACCGACTTCGGCACAATGCTGCGGCCCCGGATCGGGTTGCCAGTCACCATTAAGGCGGGTGACGATGGAAGCGGGTTTGCCGTGTAGCGGATTAATGATTTCGCCGCGATTGCTGGCGATAGGTGCGGGCACCAATACATCGCGCTCTGCCAGGTGACGCATCAGGTGCAAATAAAAAGGCAGTTGTTCGAAAGAGAGTTTTTCGAAAATCGTCAGTACATATTCACCCTGATCGGTGCTGAGGAAAAAATTACTGTTTTCTATACCGGAGGCGATGCCTTTTAATGCATGCACTTTACCGATAGGGAACTGCGCCGCCCAAGGGGTAAGTTCTTCAATCGTGACGGGTGTAAAAACTGCCATAGGAACAAAACGAATGAAAACGAATGATCAAAAAAATAAAACCAGCGCTGCTGGGTGGCTAGGCATGACAAAAACAGTATGACAAATTAACGCTGCAAGGAAGGCGGTGGTAATGCGTTATTAGTGGTATTTTTTTTGGATTTGAATTCAAAAATTTGCCATTGTGCTGCGCGCCCTCCGGACTGCAAATTTGAAAATTGTTCGCTAGGTGTGACGTAGTAAGTATTGTCACCGCGCTTGACGCGCACGGAGGTTACTGCATTTTGTTCGCGTATCTGGGTAATTTCTTGCGTGGGAGCGGGCGTATTTATGGCGGGTATGTCGGCTTCAGGTAATGGCTGCAAATTATCTGGCTTGCTGCCGGCAAACGCATTACTTGTCAAAAAAGTCAGTGCCAGTATGAGCCCTGAGCCTGCCACTGTGGCGCATGAGAAAGCAGATGCAGTCGGTTTCATTTCAGGGTTCCCATAAGGATGGGCGCATCAGCAACTGCGCAATATGAGCCCATTTTAACAAAACAGGCTGCCGTATCCATCCCCATATCTTCCGATTGGTGTACTTATAAAAAAGAATGCATCGGTGACTCAGCTTCGGTGGGATTGATGTCGCGGGCTTCATAAAATGCAAAAATTGCATCAACAATATTGGCCGGCTCATCAATCAGCTGCACCAGATCCAGATCTTCCAATGTAATCATGCCCTTGCCTACGAGCTGTTCGCGGAACCATTGCAGCAAGCCATGCCAGAAGTCTGTGCCGACCAAAATCACGGGAATACGCTTGGATTTGCCGGTTTGAATTAGTGCCAGCACTTCGAAGAGTTCATCCAAAGTCCCAAAGCCGCCAGGCAAAACGACATAGGCATCAGCATATTTGACGAATGCGACTTTACGCGCAAAAAAATGTCGGAATGACAGCGAAATATTTTGCCAGGCATTGCTGACCTGTTCTCTGGGTAGTTCAATATTGAGGCCCACCGATGGTGATTTACCCTCGAATGCGCCTTTGTTGGCGGCTTCCATAATGCCGGGCCCGCCACCAGAAATCACCGCAAAACCCGCATCAGAGAGGCGCCGCGCAATGTCAGCTGCAATTGCATAGTGCGGGTCATCCGTGGTGATGCGCGCAGAGCCAAACATGGAAACAGCCGGCTTTAGCTCGGAGAGACGTTCGGCGGCATCAATAAACTCTGCCATAATCGTGAACATCTGCCATGACTCGCTCGCCTTACGAGAAGTGGCGCGCTCAATGTTTGCCAATTGCCGCAGTCGCGGCACATTTTTTCTGTCACTTTCCATATGAATAAAACCCTGTTACTGGTGGATGGATCTAGCTATTTGTACCGAGCCTTTCATGCGATGCCTGATTTGCGCAATGCTGAAGGCGCGCCCACAGGTGCCATCTACGGCATGATCAACATGCTGCGTCGCCTGCGACAAGACTTTCCTGCAGCATACATTGCTTGTGTTTTCGATGCAAAAGGGAAAACCTTTCGCGATGATCTTTACGCTGATTACAAAGCCACTCGCGCCTCCATGCCGGAAGACCTAGTCAAGCAGATAGAGCCCATACACGAAGCAGTGCGCGCCATGGGCTGGCCGATACTGATGGTGGATGGGGTAGAGGCGGATGATGTGATCGGCACGCTCTCTGTCGAGGCTACAGCAGCAGGATTTTCTACCGTGATCTCGACAGGTGATAAAGATCTGGCGCAGCTGGTCAATGACAAGGTCATGCTGATTAACACCATGAGCAATGAAAGGCTAGACCGCGAGGGTGTGATTGCAAAATTTGGTGTGCCTCCCGAGCGTATCGTTGATTACCTCACGCTGGTGGGTGACACGGTCGACAATGTGCCCGGCGTTGAAAAGGTCGGACCAAAAACAGCGGTTAAATGGCTCACGCAATATGACTCACTCGATGGCGTAATTAGTCATGCAAAAGATATAGGTGGTGTGGTCGGAGAAAATTTGCGGCGTGCGCTGGACTGGTTGCCACAAGCGCGGGTATTGGTAACGGTGAAGTGCGATTGCGATCTGGCCATCCATATGGAATCTATCGCAGATACCTTAAGCCAGCGTCCGGAAGACAAAGACGCTTTGCGTGAATTTTTTAGCCGCATGGGTTTTCGTACGTGGTTACGCGAAGTCACGGCACAAACTACAGACAGCACGGAAGTATCTGCAGCGCCTGTCGGTGAACCACAAGGCGCATTGTTTGCGGCTGACCCGCCTGTAAAAACCCATTATGAGATGGTGCAAACTGAAACAGAGCTTGATAAATGGCTGGCCATTATTGATGCCGCCGAACTCACTGCAGTTGATACGGAAACCACTTCACTCGATCCTATGCAGGCGCAGTTGGTGGGCATTTCACTTTGCGCGGAGCCCGGGATTGCTGCCTACATACCGGTGGCGCATAACTATCCCGGAGCGCCTGAGCAACTCAGTCGTGATCTGGTACTGGCTAAACTTAAACCCTGGTTGGAAAATCCGCTCAAGCCGAAAGTAGGCCAGCATCTGAAATACGATAGCCATATTTTTGCCAATCAGCACATTACGCTTTTGGGCATCGTGCACGATACGCTGCTTGAATCGTATGTGCTGGAGTCGCATAAAAGCCATGACATGGATAGTCTGGCGCTGCGCTGGCTAGACAGAAAAACCATCAGCTATCAGGAAGTATGTGGCAAGGGCGCGTCCCAAATCGGTTTTGATGAAGTCAGTTTAGAGCGCGCAACCGAATATGCCGCAGAAGACGCTGACATTACGCTGCAATTGCATCGCGCGATGTGGCCGCGCCTGACGGCCAACGATAAGCTGCGTTTTATCTATGAACAAATAGAGCTGCCTACATCAAGAGTGCTGCAGCAGGTGGAGCGTAATGGTGTGTTAATTGACAGCGGGCTGCTGGCCAAACAATCGGCTGAATTAGGTCAGCGCATGCTGGATATTGAAACGCAGGCGCATGAACTCGCAGGCCAGCCTTTCAATCTGAATTCTCCCAAACAGATAGGCGAGATTTTTTTCGAAAAATTAAAACTGCCCGTTGTGAAAAAAACACCGGGCGGCACACCTTCAACCGATGAAGAAGTGCTGCAAAAGCTGGCTGAAGATTATCCATTGCCTAAGGTGCTGCTGGATTACCGCAGTCTCTCCAAACTGAAATCAACTTACACGGATAAATTGCCGCGCATGGTGAATGCAGATACGGGGCGCGTGCATACTAATTATGGACAAGCCATTGCGGTGACGGGCAGACTGTCTTCGAACGAACCCAATCTGCAAAATATTCCTATTCGTACCGCGGAAGGACGACGTATACGTGAAGCGTTTATTGCGCCGCCGGGCAGCGTGATTGTCTCTGCTGATTATTCGCAAATTGAGCTGCGCATCATGGCGCATCTGTCAGGGGACGCACATATGCTGCGTGCTTTTGCAGCGGGTGAAGATATACATCGTGCTACCGCTGCAGAGATATTTGGCGTGGCCTTGCCGGAAGTGACCAATGAACAGCGCCGCTATGCAAAAGTCATTAATTTTGGCTTGATGTATGGCATGAGCGCATTTGGCCTTGCCGGTAATCTTGGTATAGAACGCGCAGCAGCGCAGATGTATATGGAAAAATACTTCATCCGTTTTTCAGGTGTGAAGCAATTCATGGACGATGTGCGTCAACAGGCAAAATCGCAGGGCTATGTTGAAACCGTGTTTGGCCGTCGTTTGTGGCTGCCTGAAATAAATTCACCCAACGGTCCACGTCGTCAGGGTGCGGAGCGGGCAGCGATTAATGCGCCCATGCAGGGCACTGCGGCTGATCTGATTAAGCTGGCAATGGTTGCAGTACAAAACTGGCTGACTGAAACCAAGTTAGCGACGCTAATGGTGATGCAGGTACATGATGAATTAGTGCTGGAAGTGCCGGAAGGTGAATTGGCATTAGTGCGCGAGCATCTGCCGCGTCTGATGGCGGGTGTGGCGCAATTGCAGGTGCCGCTGTTGGCGGAAGTTGGCGTAGGCCCCAACTGGGATCAGGCACATTAAGAACCACTCTCGCTAGGCCGCTGGCGGCGTTGGCAGCGCCTTGCCGTACGTAAGTACTGTCTGCGGCGCTGCCGCCTTGCCCCGACCTAGCGAGAGTGGTTCAAAATTGAAAGCAGAGAGCATGGACAGACGCGATTTTTTAGAAACGACAATTGCTGCCAGTTTGGGCGCAACCTTCGCAGCAGCGACATTACCCGTAATGGCTGACTCAGTCATTGTGACCGACTCGGCCGGACTGCAAGTCG
>CAIVDH010000175.1 GCA_903904635.1 uncultured Burkholderiales bacterium
AGTTCAGCCCTGAAGATGGCAGCCGTTCAGAAATGGATTTTCTCTGCCGTGTACTCGAGGCTGTGATCGATGAGGGTGCCACGACGATCAACTTTGCTGACACGGTTGGTTACGCGGTGCCTGAGCTCTACGGCACCATGCTAAAAACCCTGCGTGAACGTATTCCTAATTCGGATAAGGCCGTCTGGTCGGTGCACTGCCATAACGATCTGGGTATGGCTGTGGCCAACTCATTGGCTGGCGTCATGGTCGGTGGTGCGCGGCAGATTGAATGCACGATTAACGGTCTGGGTGAGCGCGCCGGTAACACCGCGCTGGAAGAAATCGTGATGGCGCTGCGTACCCGCAAAGATTACTTTAACCTCGAACTTGGCATCGATGCGACGCAAATTGTGCCTACTTCCAAGCTGGTGTCGCAAATCACTGGCTTTGCCGTGCAACCTAATAAGGCGGTCGTTGGTGCCAATGCGTTTGCCCATGCTTCAGGTATTCATCAGGATGGCATCCTCAAAGCGCGTGACACCTATGAAATCATGCGTGCTGAAGACGTCGGCTGGAGCGCTAACAAGATTGTCTTGGGCAAGCTCTCCGGACGTAATGCCTTTAAACAGCGACTGGAAGAATTGGGTATACAGCTTGATTCCGAAGCAGAGGTAAATGCCGCGTTTACCCGTTTCAAAGAGCTGGCTGATCGTAAATCTGAGATTTTTGATGAAGACATTATGGCGCTCGTGTCAGATGAGCAGCAGTCGCATGAGCAAGAGCACTACACCTTCGTTTCATTGGCTCAGCACTCTGAAACCGGTGAAAAGCCCAGCGCCAAGGTGGTTTTTTCTATAGCTGGCAAAGAGGCAACGTGCGAAGGGCAGGGTAACGGTCCGGTCGACGCCATTGTTAATGCGATTGAATCGCTGACCAAGAGCGGCGCTGAATTGTTGCTGTTTTCAGTCAATGCGATTACGACTGGCACAGAATCACAGGGCGAGGTCACTATGCGTCTTTCCAAGGCGGGTCGTATCGTCAATGGTGTGGGTGCGGATCTGGATATTGTTGTCGCTTCGGCCAAAGCTTATCTTTCGGCGCTCAACAAGCTTCATTCCAAGAATGAGAAGCTCAATCCACAGCTGTAAATCCGGGGCCCATTGTTTTTAATTTGAAAACAATGGGCCGATCTAGGTTGTCAGTTTCTTAATGCGTTTGTCCGACTGCGGCCTTTGGGCTATAATCGCGGTCTGGTCAGATGTGCGCATCGGCCAGTTTTTTTATTTAGCCACGGCTTTTGGGGTTACGACTCCACCTGCCGCATGTGAAAGGTAATAATCATGTCAGTAACAAAAGAAAGCAAAGCCGCAGTCATTGCGGATAACGCACGTGCCCAAAACGATACAGGCTCCCCTGAAGTTCAGGTCGCTCTGTTGACGGCTCGCATTAATGAATTAAACGGTCACTTCAAGGCGCACAGCAAAGATCATCATTCACGCCGCGGCCTGATCATGATGGTTAATCGTCGTAAAAGTCTGCTGGCTTACCTCAAGCGTAAAGATGCAGATCGCTATCGCGCACTGATCGAGAAGCTTGGTCTGCGTAAGTAATTTTCATTGCGCTGTTAGGCTATGATCGTCTGGATGCCTGTGTCAGATTTCTGATGCGGGCATTTTGTCTTTCTGAAGTTCGTAATATCAAACGCAATATCAAACGCAACATCCATATTCAATTTGTTCTGAAGTAAGGCAACGGGTTGACCGTTGCACGTGGTGAGGTGAACGACAGCGCCTGAAAATCTGTCGGCAAAATTAGAGAGGAAACACCTATGTTTAATAAAGTAACCAAGAGTTTTAAATACGGCCAACATACAGTCACGCTAGAGACTGGTGAAATCGCGCGTCAGGCTTCCGGCGCTGTTTTGGTCTCCGTTGAAGATACCGTTGTGCTGGCAACCGTGGTTGCACGTAAAGATGCCAAGCCAGGTCAGGATTTTTTCCCGCTTACCGTTGATTATGTAGAGAAAACTTACGCTGCCGGCCGTATCCCCGGTGGTTTTTTCAAGCGCGAAGGTCGTCCTTCAGAAAAAGAGACACTGACATCGCGCCTGATCGATCGTCCAATTCGTCCGCTGTTCCCAGAGGGTTACCTCAACGAAGTGCAGGTTATTTTGCATGTGCTGTCGGTTAATCCGGATATCGATCCTGATATCGTCGCCATGATAGGTGCGTCTGCTGCATTGTGCGTAGCGGGCATTCCTTTCAATGGTCCTATAGGCGCTGCGCGCGTAGGCTACATTGATGGTCAGTATGTGTTAAATCCTACCGTTTCCCAGATGCCAAAATCGCAGCTGGATCTGGTAGTTGCCGGTACTGAATCAGCAGTGCTGATGGTTGAATCAGAAGCAGAGCAGTTGTCAGAAGAAATCATGCTGGGTGCAGTCGTGTTTGGTCATGATCACATGAAAGCAGTTATCGACGCGATCCATGAATTGGTGCGTGATGGTGGCAAGCCAGAAATCGAATGGCATCCTGCTGCAAAAAATGAGCCACTGATTGCCCGCGTAACCGCCGTTGCTGAAAGCAAGCTGCGTGACGCTTATCAGATCAAGGAAAAGCAGGCACGTACCAGCAAGCTCAAGGAAGTTACGGCCGAAGTTAATGCGGCCTTTGCCAATGATGAGCATGCACCTGACTCTGCAGAGCTGGGCAATATCATGTTTGACCTCGAAGCAAAAATCGTCCGTTCGCAAATCCTTGAAGGTGAGCCACGTATCGATGGTCGTGATACCCGTACCGTGCGTCCTATCTCGATTCGCAATAGCGTGCTGCCACGCACCCACGGTTCTTCCCTGTTTACGCGCGGTGAAACGCAGGCATTGGTTGTAGCCACACTGGGTACTGCACGGGACGAGCAAAAGATTGATGCATTGACGGGTGAATACAGCGACCGCTTTATGCTTCATTACAATATGCCTCCGTTTGCAACAGGTGAAACCGGTCGTGTCGGCACACCTAAGCGTCGTGAAATTGGTCATGGTCGTCTTGCCAAGCGTGCACTGATCGCTGCCATGCCTACAGCGGAAGAGTTCAGCTATTCAGTTCGGTTGGTATCTGAAATTACTGAGTCCAATGGTTCTTCGTCGATGGCGTCTGTTTGTGGCGGCTGTCTGGCATTGATGGATGCTGGTGTGCCGATGAAGGCGCATGTTGCCGGTATCGCGATGGGTCTGATCAAAGAAGGCAATCGTTTCGCCGTTTTGTCTGACATCCTCGGTGATGAAGATCATTTGGGTGATATGGATTTCAAGGTTGCAGGTACTGCAAACGGAATCACTGCGCTGCAGATGGACATAAAAATTCAGGGCATTACCAAAGAAATCATGCAGGTCGCATTGGCGCAAGCGCAAGAAGGTCGCATGCATATTCTGGGCAAGATGCAAGAAGCGGTGCCTCATGGCCGCACCGAGCTGTCGAACTTTGCTCCGCGTCTCATCACCATCAAGATTAATCCTGAAAAAATCCGTGATGTAATCGGTAAGGGTGGTGCTGTTATTCGAGCACTGACCGAGGAAACAGGTACACAAATCGACATTACCGATGAAGGTCTGGTCACGATTGCATCAGTTGATGCAGCTGCGGGTCAGGAAGCCAAGCGTCGTATTGAAGAGCTGACCGCTTCTGTTGAAGTAGGCAAGATCTATGAAGGCGTCGTGTTGAAACTGTTGGACTTCGGCGCGATAGTGCAAGTCATGCCGGGTAAAGATGGCTTGCTGCATATCAGCCAGATCGCCAATGAACGCGTTAATGCCGTTGCTGATTATCTTAAAGAAGGTCAGCAAGTACGCGTCAAGGTACTTGAGACTGACGATCGTGGTCGTTTGAAACTGTCGATGAAGGCTGTGACTGCTGAAGAGGGCGGCGCTGCTGAAGCGGCACCTCAGGCACAGCAATAAACATATCAAAAAACGGCGTATTGCGATTTTGTTTTTGATCAAAAACCGCCCGGCTTCCCAGCCTGGGCGGTTTTTTCATAAGCAAACAGCGATCGTAAATTTTTTTTTCGGAGATGAACATGCGAGCAATTGAAATCATAAAGCCTGGTGCGCCAGAAGTTCTGACGCTCTGTGAGCGGCCCATGCCAGTGGTAAAAGCGGGTGAGGTTTTGATCAAGGTACATGCTGCCGGCGTGAATCGTCCCGATGTATTGCAACGTACCGGAAATTATCCAGTGCCGCCCGGTGCATCCGATATTCCCGGTCTAGAAGTTGCTGGTGAAATTGTTGATGGTGATTTCGCAGGCAGCAATTTTAAAAAAGGCGATCTGGTTTGTGCGCTAGTGCAGGGTGGCGGCTATGCAGAATATTGTGCCGCACCGATTGCGCAGTGCCTGCCTATTCCTAAGGGGCTGACAGCGTTGGAAGCAGCCTCGTTGCCTGAGACTTTCTTCACGGTCTATAGCAATCTTTTTGAGCGCGCTAAACTCACAGGCGATGAAACATTGCTAGTGCAGGGAGGTAGTTCCGGCATAGGCGTGACGGCGATACAGATGGCGCGTGCCTTTGGTCACCGCGTATTTGCTACTGCAGGCTCAGACGAAAAATGTAAAGCATGCGAGGGGTTGGGCGCTGAACGCGCGATTAACTATCGCACCCAGGATTTCGTAGAAATAATCAAATCAGTCACTGGTGGTAAAGGTGCCGATGTCATTATTGACATGGTGGCCGGAGATTATGTGGCGCGTGAATTGGATTGTCTGGCCGATGACGGCAGGCTGGTTATCATTGCTTTGTTGGGCGGAGCCAGTGGTAAAGTCGATTTCGGACAGATCATGCGTCGTCGCCTGACCATTACGGGTTCTACCTTGCGGCCACGCCCGGTTATATTCAAGCAGATGATCGCCGATAAGCTGCAGCAGAAAGTCTGGCCTCTTATAGAAGCGGGTAAGATCAAGCCTGTGATTTTCAAGACCTTCCCATTAGAGCAGGCAGCGCACGCGCATACTCTGATGGAGACCAGTACGCATGTCGGTAAAATCATGCTGACGGTTGCGTAAAGCTATTGAGACTGACTGATAGTTGAGCCGCGCTTTTTTGTGAGGTTTGACCTGAAATCTTGCCGCGAGCTAAAATACGCGGTTTTGTAAAAGATTAACGCAACATTCTGAACAAATAGGTACTTATGCGTCGTCCTCTCATTGCGGGTAATTGGAAAATGAACGGCAGTCTGGCCGCCAATGCCATCCTGCTGGAAGGTTTGCGCGCTGGTGCCGTTGCTGTTCAATGTGAAGTGGCGGTTTGTGTACCTGCACCATATCTGTCGCAAGTACAAGCTTTGCTAGCCGGTTCGGGTATTGCGTGGGGTGCGCAGGATATGTCTGTGCACGAGTCTGGCGCTTACACGGGCGAAATTTCTGCGCTGATGCTGCGCGATTTTGATTGTCGCTATGTGATCGTTGGTCATTCTGAGCGCCGTACTTTTCATGCTGAAACCAGTGAGCTGGTAGCAAAAAAAGCGGCGCGTGCTTTGGCTGGTGGCCTGATACCCATCATTTGTGTCGGTGAGACGTTGGCTGAGCGCGAAGCAGGGCAAACTGCACAGGTGGTTGAAGCGCAGTTATCACCGGTTTTGGCAGAAGTCGGCGGGCAACTTGATCATATCGTTGTAGCCTACGAGCCTGTGTGGGCAATCGGTACTGGTAAGACAGCCACGCCAGCCATGGCGCAGGAAGTGCATGAACTCATCCGTGCAAACCTTGCCAAACGTGATGCAGATGCAGCAGCTGGTGTGAGATTACTATACGGCGGCAGCATGAAACCTGATAACGCCAAAGAACTGCTTGCTATGCCGGATATTGATGGCGGTCTGATAGGTGGCGCTTCTCTGAAGGCAGCTGATTTTCTTGAGATTGCGCGCGCTGCATAAAAGGCATGTCCGATAAATTGTCGATGTACATGATTACTGATTTAACAGAATTAATTTAAAAACTGGAAATTAAAATAAATGACCACCTTGCTCACTATCGTTATTGCTATTCAAGTGTTATCGGCATTGCTCATTATTGGCTTAGTGCTTCTGCAGCATGGCAAAGGCGCTGATATGGGTGCCGCATTTGGTTCGGGTGCGTCCGGCAGCTTGTTTGGTGCAAGCGGCTCTTCGAATTTTTTGTCAAAGTCCACTGGATTTGCAGCTGCAGTTTTCTTTGGTGCGACATTGGCACTCGCGTTTTTTGGTAGCCGTCCACCTTCAGCCGAAGGTGGCGTGATGGATCAAATACCGAATACCTCTACAAAATCCCAGTCTGCTCCTGCAGCACCCGCATCAGATGCAGCAAAGCCGGCCGGTCAGGCCGGAGAAATACCGAAATAATAGATATATACGCGCTATATAGATAAATCTGCGTTGAATAGACTATGCAAGCGGGTTAAAATAGCGAGCTTTAGCCGACGTGGTGAAATTGGTAGACACGCTATCTTGAGGGGGTAGTGGCGCAAGCTGTGCGAGTTCGAGTCTCGCCGTCGGCACCATTCAGAATGAGAAGTAGGGAGGCCAGCATAGGGATGCCAGGTGCTGGCTTTTTGTTGAGGGGGCAAGATTGTCTTTTTAGCACCATATTTGATCTTTAATAGTAAAGATTAAATTTTGTACTGTGAATCATCATGAATCTCGAAAATTATTTGCCGGTATTGATGTTTATTTTTGTCGGTATCGCCGTTGGGGTTGCGCCCCAAGTTCTGGGCAGGCTGATCGCCCCTTATCGTCCAGATTCTGAAAAAACTTCCGCTTATGAGTGTGGCTTCGAAGCTTTCGAAGACGCCCGTATGAAATTTGACGTACGCTATTACCTCGTCGCTATTCTATTTATTTTGTTTGATCTCGAAGTAGCGTTCCTGGTCCCCTGGGCAGTAGCCATGAGTGATGTTGGCATGCTGGGTTTCTGGGCGATGATGATCTTCCTTGGTGTTTTGGTTGTAGGCCTGATTTTCGAATGGAAAAAAGGCGCTCTGGATTGGGAATAAGTCATGGCAATTGAAGGCTTGTTGAATGAAGGTTTTGTCACTACCACTGCTGACAAACTAATTAACTGGACACGCACCGGTTCCATGTGGCCTATGACATTCGGGCTGGCCTGCTGCGCAGTTGAAATGATGCACGCGGGTGCTTCACGTTATGACCTTGACCGCTTCGGTGTCGTGTTTCGCCCATCACCGCGTCAGTCAGATGTGATGATCGTTGCGGGTACGCTGTGTAACAAAATGGCACCTGCATTACGCAAAGTTTATGACCAGATGGCTGAACCTCGATGGGTAATTTCTATGGGTTCCTGCGCTAATGGTGGTGGTTACTATCATTACTCCTACTCTGTAGTCAGAGGCTGCGACCGCATCGTGCCG
>CAIVDH010000176.1 GCA_903904635.1 uncultured Burkholderiales bacterium
AAATTCAGGCGCGTGAAATTCTTTATCTGCGAGAGCGTCTTAATCAGATGCTTGCAGAAAAAACCGGACAGACAGTCGAACAAATAGCCAAAGATACCGACCGTGACAATTTCATGTCCGCAGAGCAGGCAGCTGAGTACGGCATGATAGACAAGGTTTTAACCCACCGTGAGTAATAAATAATCCGGCTGATGCCGGATTTTTTATACTATTTTAATTTGATCATCGATGCTCCGGACCGGTTGGTTGCGCCCAAGCGTGACGAACTTTGGATTCGAGGGTAAGATCAAAGCAATTCGACCATCAATAATTTCCATAAATGTCAGAGAAAAAATCTTCAAGCGGCGAAAAATTGCTCTATTGCTCATTCTGCGGCAAGAGCCAGCATGAAGTAAAAAAACTAATCGCCGGTCCATCCGTATTTATTTGTGACGAGTGCATAGATCTATGTAACGACATCATAAGAGATGAGGCATCCACAGTTGATGCCGTAGCTGGGCCTAAGTCTGATTTGCCTACGCCTCAAGAAATTTGTGATTTACTCGGGCAATACGTCATCGGTCAGGAAACGGCGAAACGTATCTTGTCTGTGGCTGTCTACAATCATTACAAGCGACTACGTCATCTGGGCAAGAAAGACGAAGTCGAGCTGGCCAAGAGCAATATTTTGCTGGTAGGTCCAACAGGCTCAGGCAAAACGCTGTTGGCTCAGACGCTGGCGCGTATGCTTAATGTTCCATTTGTTATTGCTGATGCCACCACGCTGACAGAAGCGGGTTATGTCGGTGAGGATGTAGAAAATATCATACAAAAGTTGCTGCAGAACTGTAACTACGAAGTTGACAAAGCGCAGCGCGGCATCGTTTATATAGATGAAATCGATAAAATCTCACGCAAATCTGATAATCCATCGATTACGCGCGACGTGTCCGGTGAGGGTGTGCAGCAGGCACTGCTTAAGCTCATAGAAGGTACGATGGCTTCAGTGCCACCACAAGGTGGTCGCAAGCATCCCAATCAAGATTTCGTACAAATAGACACCACGAATATCATGTTCATCTGTGGTGGTGCGTTTGATGGTTTAGCAAAAATCATTTCGAATCGTTCTGAGAAAAGCGGTATCGGTTTCTCGGCTACGGTTAAAAGTCAGGCTGAGCGCAGCGCTAGTGATGTGATGCTGGATGCAGAGCCTGAAGATCTGATTAAATTCGGCCTCATACCCGAACTAGTCGGTCGTCTGCCAGTGGTGGCAACTTTGTCAGAGCTTACTGAAGATGCGCTGATACAGATCTTGCTGGAACCTAAAAATGCGTTGATCAAACAATATTCCAAGCTGCTCGAAATGGAAGGGGCAGAACTTGAAGTCAGACCAGCTGCGCTGCATGCGATTGCTAAAAAGGCCTTGGCTCGCAAAACCGGTGCACGTGGACTGCGTTCAATCATTGAGCATGCTTTGCTGGAGGTGATGTTTGAATTACCGAATCAGCAAAATGTCGCAAAAGTCGTAATTGATGAAAATACCATCACTTCTGGCGCTAAACCTTTGCTGATTTATCACGAGCCGCAAAAAGTATCAGGCTCCAAGTAGATTGAGCGGCAAAGCATTGCCGCTCAATCAATGTAAAAATTGATTTTTTC
>CAIVDH010000177.1 GCA_903904635.1 uncultured Burkholderiales bacterium
AGACGGTTATGCATATAACCAGTCTGATTGAGCTGCAGCATCGCTGCATCAACCAGTGGATAGCCTGTTTTTCCTCCACACCATGCAGTAAAGACTGCATCCGCTTTAGCGCCAGTTTCCCATTCAATACGGTCATAGTCGGGTTTGAACGCGCCAGTAACCACATGCGGATTGTGATGCAGGATCATGAAATAAAAATCCCGCCACACTAATTCTGCCAGCCACACCGGCGTGCCTGCACCACCTGTACCAGATTGAATTGCTTCCATGGCGCGGCGAGCCAGCGCGCGTATAGATACAGTGCCAAATCGCAAATGCACCGATAAATAAGAGGGGCCTTTGACTGCCGGAAAATCACGGGTTGCGCCATAGCGATCCATGCGCGGTAAAAAATCATCCAGCAAAGACTGGCCGCCATTCATACCAGTTGGTATTTTCAGAGCCTGCAGATCACACTCCGCAAAGCCCATTTCTTTTAGTGATGGTATGGCAGTCTTTTTTGCCGGCGCCACTAGTTGGCCTTTTTTTGCGCGCGTTTCGAACGGCGCAAGCAAGGAAGCATCAAGTCCGCCTGAGGGCTGTTGAAATTTTTTAAGCCAGGCATTTTTATACGGCGTGAACACCGAGAACGGTTTGCCGGCCAGCGACAGGACTTCATCTTTTTCAAAAATCACCTGATCTTTGAAACCTTCCAATACGCGCCCTTCTTTTTTTAATGCCTGCTCTACCGCCGCATCACGTTTTACTGCCGCGGGTTCATAGTCATGATTGATGAACACCGCATCCACCTCTAGCTCTGCAGCTAAAGCTGGTATCTCTGTGACCGATTTTGCGTGGCGCACGATCAACCCACTGCCTTGCTGCTGCAATTCAGCATCCAGTTCGATCAGGCTGGCATGAATGAAAGCCACGCGCCGGTCAGTCGGGCCGTGCGCAAGCAATGGATCCAGAATATCTCTGTCAAAAATGAAAACACAAAACACCTGCCGACTGCTCGCCAGCGCGTGATGTAAGGCAGCATGGTCAAACAGGCGCAGATCGCGCCTGAGCCACACCAGAGATTTATCGTAACGGTTTTCTAAACGGGCCATGTGGTCTAAGGTTGAGCAAGTCTTAAAAATAGGCAGTGTAGCGCTTTCATGAAATTTTGCCGGGGTGCTCTGTTAGCAAAAGCTGGGGCAGGTAATGAGTAAGTCATACGGGGCCAGCAATGCGCGCAACAAAGCTGATAAAATGCCGCCATGGCTAAGCAAGGCAAGACCACAACCGCCTCCTCATCATCCGAGCCAAATCTGGCCGCGGACAAACTCGCTTTTGTTCCGTCAGCAGCGTCTGAAGACCAGCCCAAGCTTGATCTTTCCGATCATTTTCTGATCGCCATGCCTTCCATGTCAGACCCGGTTTTTGGCGGCACAGTTGTCTATGTTTGTGAGCATCATATCGGCGGTGCATTGGGCGTCATCATCAATAAGCCCACAGAGATGACTATGGATGTACTGTTTTCGCGGCTTGATCTCAAACTTGAAATAAATCTGAATGATGAAATTCTTCCTGATGCCCCGGTCATGTTCGGTGGCCCGGTACAGCTCGAGCGCGGCTTTGTATTACATGCCCCGCAAACCACTTACAGTTCTTCCTTAAAAATCTCTGAAGAACTCGCGTTGACGACTTCGCGCGATGTACTCGATGCTGTGGCAAACGGACGCGGGCCCAGTCGTTATATGGTGACCCTGGGTTGTGCTGGCTGGAGTGCAGGTCAGTTGGAAGCAGAAATAGTTAATAACGGCTGGCTGACCGTACGTGCTGATCCGGCGATTTTGTTTAACACGCCTGTAGAGCAGCGCTTCACCGCAGCTATGCGTTTGCTAGGCATAAGCCCCGGCATGCTCTCCGGAGAAGCCGGGCATGCATGATGCACATGATGTGTGCCTGAAATATGGACAATCAGCTTGTGGGTGTTTTCAGCAGTGAGTGTGGCAGCGAGTACGATACTGGCATTTGATTTCGGCCTGAAGCGCATAGGCGTAGCCGTTGGCAACACCATACTCAAACAAGCACAACCACTGACCATCATTACGGCAGCAACCAATGATGACAAATTTAGTGCAATCGCTTTGTTGGTCAGTGAGTGGAAACCAGATATTGCCGTAATCGGATTACCACTGCATCCAGACGGCGCCGAGCATGAAATGACCCAGCGTTGCCGCCGATTTGCTAATCAGTTACACGGACGCTTTGGCTTAGCCACTGTGCTGGTCGATGAGCGTTACAGCTCGGCTGTGCTTAAGCAAGAGCGTGGCAAGACTATAGACGATGAAGCCGCAGCCATAATTCTGCAACAATATTTTGATGATCATGACCCAACCTGAACTCGACGCTGAAACACTTTATGCGCAACTGCAAAGCCAGGTGCAATCTGCCCTTGCCGGTACGCCCAGGCTTGCGGTAGTGGGCATTTATTCTGGCGGCGCCTGGCTGGCAGATCGCCTGGCCAAAAGCCTGGCAGTGACTGATGTAGGCTATATCGATGTCTCGTTTTATCGCGATGATTATGCTGAAAAAGGTTTGCATGCCGAGGTAAGGCCCAGCCACATACCCTTTGAAGTGGATGGCGCGACGATTTTGTTAGTCGATGATGTGCTCTACACCGGACGCACCACACGCGCTGCAATCAATACGCTGTTTGACTATGGTCGCCCGGCCAAAGTCATGCTGGCTGCATTGCTGGACCGTGGTGGTCGGCAGTTGCCGGTTGCTGCTGATTTTGTCGCAAAAAAAATCACGCTGGAAGAAAACCAGCTTCTCATTTTGCAGAAGGCTGAAGATGGCCAACTCTCTCTGACCGTAGACCATGCATAATCCGCAACTCAATAAAAACGGCGAGCTGCAGCACTTGCTCACCATCGAAGGCCTGCCGCGTGCCATTGTCACCCGCATACTGGATACCGCTTCATCGTTCGTCAGCGTCAGTGACCGCGAGGTAAAAAAAGTCCCGCTCATGCGCGGCAAAAGCGTTTTCAATTTATTTTTTGAAAACTCTACCCGCACGCGCACCACCTTCGAGATTGCCTCCAAGCGGTTCTCAGCGGATGTCATCAATCTCAACATCTCGGCTTCCAGCGCAAGCAAAGGTGAGTCCTTGCTCGACACGATAGACAATCTGGCTGCGATGCACGCCGATATGTTCGTGGTGCGTCATTCACAATCAGGCGCACCCTATCTGATTGCCAAACACCTGATCGACACCGGACAGTCGCATGTACATGTCGTCAATGCCGGCGATGGCCGTCATGCGCATCCGACTCAGGGTTTGCTCGACATGTACACCATCCGTCATTACAAAAAAGATTTCAGCAACCTCACCGTTGCCATCGTCGGTGATATTTTGCATAGCCGTGTGGCGCGCTCCGATATACACGGCCTGACTACACTGGGCGTGCCGGAAGTGCGTGCGATTGCGCCGCGCACCCTGTTGCCCGTCGGGCTGGAGCAAATGGGCGTGCGTGTCTTTACCGATATGAATGAAGGCTTGAAGGGTGCGGATGTCATCATCATGCTGCGCTTGCAAAACGAACGCATGAACGGCGCGCTACTACCTTCGGCACAAGAATATTTTAAAAGCTACGGACTCACACCAGAGCGCTTGGCGCTGGCCAAGCCGGATGCAATCGTCATGCATCCCGGGCCCATGAATCGTGGCGTGGAAATTGATTCAGCCGTCGCTGATGGTTCGCAGGCGGTGATACTGCCGCAGGTGACATTCGGCATTGCCGTGCGCATGGCTGTGATGAGCATGATCGCTGGTAGTTAATACAAGAAGCTGAAAGACCAAGCCGAAAGACTAAGCTGAACTACGAGAACAATAGATGAAACTGCACATAACTAACGGACGCCTGATAGACCCGGCCAATTCGGTCGATGCCATCCAAGACTTGTACATCATCAGCGGCAAGGTGGCCGCCATAGGCGCCGCGCCGGCCGGTTTCATTGCTGATAAAAAAATTGATGCTACTGGTCTGGTGGTTGCGCCCGGTCTGGTTGATTTGTCTGTGCGTTTGCGCGAACCCGGTTATGAATACAAAGCCACGCTCGAATCCGAATTACAGGCCGCACTCGCCGGTGGCGTTACCAGTCTGGTCTGTCCGCCCGATACCGATCCTGTGCTTGACGAGCCCGGCTTAGTCGAAATGCTGGTGCATCGCGCGCGCAGCTTAAATCAATCGCATGTTTATCCGCTGGGTGCACTGACTATTGGTCTGAAAGGCCGTGAGCTCACCGAAATGGCTGAACTGACTGACGCTGGCTGTGTAGGATTTGCGCAGGCCGAAAGCGCGATTGAAGACACCACAGTTTTACTGCGTGCGCTGCAATACGCGCAAACCTTTGGCTATACCGTCTGGCTGCGTCCGCAAGATCCGCATTTGGGCAAAGGCGGTATTGCGCATAGCGGCCCGCTGGCTTCAAGGCTGGGTCTGGCCGGTGTGCCTGTCATGAGTGAGACGGTTGCATTGCTGACTTTATTTGAGCTGGTTCGTTCAACTGGCGCACGTGTACATTTGTGCCGACTCTCATCAGCTGATGGGTTGGAGCTGGTGCGCAGAGCCAAAGCGGAAGGCTTGCCGATTACCTGTGACGTTGGTGCGCATCACTTGCATCTGACTGATGCAGATATCGGATTTTTTGATTCCAACGCACGCATGGTGCCACCGCTGCGCAGCCAGCGTGATCGTGATGCAATCCGATTGGCGGTGCTGGACGGCACAGTCGACGCAATCTGCTCGGACCATACGCCAGTCGATGATGATGAAAAGCTGTTACCGTTCGGCGAAGCTTCGCCGGGCGCAACCGGACTGGAATTACTGCTCTCGCTGGCGTTAAAGTGGGCTGAAGAAACCGTCGAGCAGCCAAAGGCAAGATTGTCTGCGGCCATTGCGTGTATCACCATTAATGCGGCACGGGTTGCGGGTTTGCCTGCAGGTCAATTACGTGTAGGCAGCCCTGCTGATCTGTGCATCTTCAATCCGGATACACGCTGGCTGGTACAGGCATCTGCGCTGGCGAGTCAGGGCAAACACACGCCGTTCCTAGGCTATGAATTACAGGGGCAGGTGATGCATACCATCATTGCTGGTCGTCCTGTGTTTCATCGCGCATAAGCGCGATAGTGACAGCTATGCCGATACTGCCACTGGCCAGACTCGCGCTGCATCTGGCCGTTGGTCTTTTCAAATGCGCGATGCTGTTTCCCTTACTGGATGATGCCGGTCGTGAGCGCCGCATACAACGCTGGTCGCGCCAACTGATCATCATCTGCGGCGTAAAACT
>CAIVDH010000178.1 GCA_903904635.1 uncultured Burkholderiales bacterium
ATTACCCTGAATGACCACTTTGCGATCAGCATGCGTGGTCAAATACTGGCTATGGGCTTCTACGATGGCTTTGAATTCATCTTTGATTGAGTAGCTGTCAAAATCAAAATAGACACTACGATTGGCCAATATGCTGCTTGGATCGTTTAACGGATCGGCATTAGTCGCCTTACCTGCTTGCGTTCCATTGCCATTTTCGGTGCGGGAATCTGCACTGCTTTTGCTGAGTGAACCAGTATCAGCGCCACTGCTCGATTTATTCGACGATGCGCTTGCGTTGGTTCGATCTTCTACCTTAGCTTTGCTATCGAGCTTAGTTGTTGAGCATGCCGACAGCATGACGATTGCTGTAACTAGAGCAGCAAATAGTTTTGTTACACGCATAGATTTCTCCTGTTAAGTTTGCGGTTTGGTTTGGTAGCTTGCCAAAATTTTACCAATGCTTAAATAGGGTCTGAATAGAAAAAACGAAAGACTACTATATTTTGCGCTGGTTTTTTGTGTGTGTTATTAATTTGCAAATGGACCCCAAGTTGGTTCTCTTATATTTGCTGCTTTCGATGTCAGTGTATATTTCGATCTTCCATCGGTTGAAACCACCGCCAGTGTACCGCGCCCACCTGACACGGTTGCATACATAATGTATTTACCATTAGGCGCAAAACTCGGCGATTCATCAGGTGATGAATCTGATAACCGCAATTCCTGAGAATTGCTGAGATCAAGCGAAAATAATTGAAAACGTCCGTCGCGGCGCGATATATATGCCAGCATTTTACCGTCTGGTGAGACGCGTGGGCTAATATTATATGTCCCATTGAATGTGACACGCCTTGCTTCGCCACCTTCGATGCTAATTTTGTAAATTTGTGGTCCACCGCTTCGATCGCTGGTGAAGTATATCCATTCACCGTCTGGAGAGTAGCGAGGCTCGGTATCAATACCTGAGCTACTGGTTAATTTTTTTAGATTCGACCCATCAGCATTGATGGTAAAGATTTGGGTCAGACCGTCGCGTGATAAGGCCAGTGCCAGTTTTGTTCCGTCAGGCGACCAGGCTGGGGCAGAATTGCTGCCCTTGAATTCAGCCAACAGAGTTCGTTTGCTGCTGGCCAGATCCTGAACATAAACCACCGGTTTTTTTTTGTTTTCAAAAGATACATAAGCAAGCTTGCCGCCATCCGGCGACCAAACAGGAGAAATCAGCGGCTCATTGGAGCGGGTAACGGCTATAGGATTTTCACCATCAGAGTCTGCAATTTCAAGTCGGTATTCTGATTCGGATTTGACAACATAGGCGATACGAGCTGTAAATGCGCCTCTCACTCCGGTCAGTTTTTCATAAATATCATCGGCTATGCGGTGTGCAGCAAATCGCATGGATTGTGGTTGCACCGTCAAAATGAAAGCAGAGAGTTCAGTGGCCCTGACTGTGTCTAGTAAGCGGTAGCGCAGTTCGTAGCGGCCATCAGCTAACCGCGTCACTCGGCCTAATACGAGCGCATCAGCCCCTTTGGTTTTCCATTGACTGTATTGGATTAATGCCGTTTCGGAAACTTCGCCGGGTGACCCAATCACATTAAATAAACCGCTGCGCTGGAGGTCAGCTTTGATGATGGCGCTTGGGGATTGTTTGAACAACCCTTCATCAGCAAATGATGCAACGGAGATGGGTATTTGGTTCGTGCCGATTCCGGAAATCTCAATGCGTAATTGCGCATGAGCGGAAATCGTTACAGTAAGTAGGCTGAGAGCAGCGATAAAGTATGAGAAAAATTTATTCATCTGGACTCAGATTCCTTGGGTTTGTGCGATACCAGAATACTTGTTGGAACCTTGTCTGTTGAGGGATCAGGTGGGTAAGGAGCTGTCCGGTATATCGCGCGTTTAACAGCTTGATCAAATGCGGGATTATCTGAGGATTTAATCAGCGTTACATCCCGTACTGAGCCATCTGGTAGCAAATCGATACGGAATTCTACTGCCTGAATTCCGGAGATGTCTTTTGCCCAATTAATGTGCGATATTATACGCGCCCCTATAGCTTTTTCATAGCCGGCACTATTCTTTTGTCCTTGGCTTTTATCTGCATTACCCTGGCCTGCTGAAGCTTCCCCTGCGAGTCTGCGCATGTCTTCCTCGCGTCTTGCTTTCGCACGTTGTGCCGCCGCAGCTTCTTTTTGTTCTTCAGCTTTTTTCTTGCGCTCTAATTCCTCAGCTAATTTCTTTTTTTCTTCTTCGGCTAATTTTTCTTTTTTACGCTTAGCTTCTAATTCAGCTTC
>CAIVDH010000179.1 GCA_903904635.1 uncultured Burkholderiales bacterium
GGCATCTTTTGCTTTAAAATCCAATTCTAGCTCTGGGACCAGCTTGGCTTTGGGTGCCGGCTTGGGTGTGGCCAGCGCTGCCGGCTCCGCTATGGGGTCGGTGCTTAGCTCAGGCTCTATGCGCTTGCCAAATGCAACTTCAATATGTTTGGTTTTGCCCTCTTCAGCAGTCTGTTGATGATCTTGCAGCTCGCGGGTTTTACCTGCGTTGTCTTCTTTGCGATTATGTTTTGCATCAACACCTTCATTGATGCCTTTTTCTTCATGCGAATTCGTACGAAAAACTTGTGATTCTTCATTTGGCATCGTATTCGCTCCCTTGAACGCTATCTCTGATTTTTAAACGCTGGCTATCAGCGATTCTCGACCTGTAATGCCTGCTTTAATGAAGCAAGCGGTCGCAACCAGGGGTTAGCTGGTATGCCAGGTTTGTTACTAAATGTCTCAGCCTCTTTGCGATTGGCAAAGGGGCCGGACAAGACTATAAATTTCACACCCTGATCGGGCGTTTTTGCCGCAGCGATCAAGCTTTTTTTCAGTGCCGCATGTTGCGCCCGCCATTCCTGTGCCTCAGACATGGAGCTTAATGACACATGCTGTACAAAAAAACTGCCGGGCCTGGCTTGCTCGACTAATTCCCTGGCACCACGTTCAGATCTGGGCGCTAAAGCATCAGCCGGGCTGGCTTCGGCCAAGGATGTATTTTTTGCATCAGATTTGGCTGCAGCGTCATTTTTTGCTGATTCACCCGCCTTTACTACGGCTTCAATTTTTGCCACGGGCGGCACCGGTTTGACTGATTCGACTGGTTGCGCTGTTACTGGTGATGCTAAGCCGCTGGCATCAGATTTTGCAGGGTCGAGTTTTTCAGCAGTCAATTCTGTCTTGGTGACTGTATCGGAAGATATCGCCGGAACTGTAGGGGCAGCTGTATTTTCAGCGGCAAGCGCCGGCTCGGCTGGCTTGGGCAGGGCATCAGTATCCACTATGGCTGGTGTTGGCTTTTGCACCGCGTTGGCGATGATTTCCATCATCCATGGCGGCAGGTTTTGTTTTAGCAGCGGCGAAGTGGCCAGCATGGGAACCAGGCGCTGCGGAAACAGCAAGGCGATGATGCCCGCCGATAGTGCTATGAGCATGACGATGGCTGCTATCCAGCGCATGGTCAGGCCCAGTAGCTGGCGAGCGCGACCTGGTGGTGATGATGATTTTTCTTTATCGGCTGCTGCGGGCTTGGCGCCTGCAGGCGTGAAATTGTTGAGTACCGGCTCGGTTCGACCTTGCTGATTTTTGCCTTCTTGTTTACGCGCAGCCTCAAGCTGCTGAGCAAAAATTGGTTTGTCGGCAGGTGGCTTTTCAAATGGCTGTTCAGCGGGGATTGCTGTCTCTTTTGCATAACCGGTTGCGGCCAATAATTTTTTGACTTCGACTTCCTGGCCGTGTGCGCGCGCCAGCTGCAGCAGCGCCTCGCCTTCGGCATGGGTAGGTAATTCTACTGGCCAGCGCAACATGCGTTGCCCGAAGTTTTCCAGCGAGCGTTCATATTGTTGTCGGCCGACTTTGTCCAGCAAGAGCACGAGGGCCGTATTAGCCCCGGGAAAATCCTGGATTAATCTGGCCAGCAATTGTAATTCGCGGGGGTTGATGGCTCTGGCATCGTGGGCGATTAACACGCGCCGCGGGGCAGGTGAAGATTCGGCATTGCGGGCATCTGTGAGGGACAAGTCAGCCAGTATCTGGTTGAAACGCTCCAGCAGGGCTTCGGTGTTGGCAGGTAAAAATACTTCAATCTGCAGATCATGCATCTGGCGCAGCTTGTTGATGACCAGACGACCGTAATGATCGAGTATGTCATCGCTGTCGCTAGATAAAGCCAGCGATTGTGATTGCGTTTGTACTGCGCGCATCACATAGTCAAAGCGGTTGCGGTCAGACTCACGAAAAAATATGCCGCCGCTGCCAAATGCTTCAGCATTGAGATTCTGTTCGTTTTGCATCAGGCTGCAGCCTCTTCAGTTTGCAATTTGCCCAGCGCGTCGAATTGCATGGATTCTGGCACCTTAGGTTGTGGCTTGATAACGGGCGGTGCGCCAGGCGTTATGCTGGAGAGATTAAATACATATGCAATGACTTGTGCCACTGCAAAATAGAGATCTTCCGGTACGGGGTGATCAATCTCAGTTGTAAAGTAAAGCGCACGAGCCAGTGGTGCGGCCTGGAAGATTTCTATGCCGTGTTTTTTTGCTTCTTCGCGTATGCGAGCTGCGACGGCATCTGTACCCTTGGCCAGTAAAATCGGGGCGCTGTCACCATTCGGATCATAGGAGAGGGCAACGGCAAAATGCTCCGGGTTGGTGATGACGACATCGGCATCTTTTACGCTGTCTATCATGCGGGCATTGGACATTTCGCGCTGTCGGCGACGGATTTGGCCTTTGACTTCAGGATTACCCTCGCTTTGCCGCATCTCGTCCCTTACTTCCTGCTTGGTCATGCGCATCTCTTTCTTGAACTGCCAGCGTTGAAAGGGTACATCTATCATCGCGATGGCAACCAGTGAAAGTGCAATAAACAAAGCCGTTTTGGCCAGCAGTTCACCCGATGTTTTCAGAGCAGGCTCTAAGGCCATGCGGCTAATCAGATTGAGTGTGTCGATATTGTTATTAAATACCAGCACCATAACGCCTGTGACGATGCTGAATTTCAGTATGGCCTTGGCCAGTTCTACCAGCGCTTTTGTGCCGAACATGCGCTTTAATCCGTTTGCCGGGTTGAGCTTGGAGGCTTTCGGCGCTAATGCGCCCATTGCAAAAAGAAATCCGCCCGTAGCGCCCGTTGCTGCTATGGCGACGATTGCTGTGAGTAACATTAAAGGAAAAATGAGCAGGTAAGACTGAAACAGCTCGTGTCCAAAGATAGCGGGCAAAAGATTGGCTGAGAACACCAGCTTGCGATCAAAATTAAAGCCCGACGCAAAGTTCGCAGAGAGTTTGGTGACTAAGGCGCCACCAGTTAAAAACAGCATGGACAGCGCAGCGATGGTTACGGCTGCTGCCGGTAATTCTGCAGAGCGGGCGACTTGTCCCTTTTTACGTGACTCCGAGACGCGCCGCGCGGTGGGTTCTTCTGTGCGTTCTTCAGACATTTCAGTTCACCAGTCCTACCAAATCACGCACATGAGAAAAGGCCTGCATCCAGACCCACTGCATGCGGCCGACTATGCTTTCCAGAGAAACGATCAGTACGATAAAGCCTGCTGCAATGGTTGCAGGAAAACCGACGGAGAAAATATTCAGACTGGGCGCAGCGCGTGTGACTACGCCTAAGCCTATGTTGATGAACAACAGTGCGACCAAAACAGGCAATGCGATGAGCAGACCACCAATAAACATCATCGAACTCCAGGCAATAACTTTGCCGAATGGTACCTGACCTAGTAGTGATTGGCCTATAGGCAGCACCCTAAAACTGTCGAAAACCATAGAGATAAGGATGACATGGCCACCAAAACCCAGAAATACCAGGGTTGAGAGTATCAGCAGCACTTGCGAGATAACCGGCACGTTACCCACATTGGGGTCTATCATGCTGGCCATGGACAAGCCCATGGAGCCGGCGATGGCTTGACCCGCCACGACGATGGCGCCGGTAGCAACCTGCAGCATTAAGCCCATCAGGGCACCGATGAATAACTGGTTGACGATTTCTAGTATGCCCTCAGCAGAGATAGGATCTATCACTGGCCAGGTCATGAGCGGATAAATAAATGCGGTGAGTACGAGTCCGATGACGATGCGCAGGCGTACGGTGAGCGAGTCGAGCGAAAAAATGGGTGCGGCCATCAGCATGGCACTGATGCGCAGCATGGGCCATAAAAACATGTAGAAACGCTCGACGATGTCCGCTGCCAGTAAGGTCATGGGTGTGGCCTCGTCGCGACTACAGTCAGGAGAACAGCGCCGGAATGCGCTTGTAAATATCTTTGGTGAAGTCGATTAGCATGGCCAATTGCCAGCCACCGAAAATTGAGAGCGCCAGACCCATTACAAGCAGTTTGGGGATGAATGACAATGTAGCTTCATTGACAGACGTGGCAGCTTGTATCACACCGATTACCAAGCCTACGGCTAGTGCTACTACCAAAAGTGGCGCTGAAATCAGCATCACGGCCATCAATGCGCTGCGACCAAGATCAATAACGGTTGCGGGTTCCATATGTCGTTTCCATTTCCTAAGGCATCGCAAAACTGGAGGCCAGCGAGCCCATCAGCATGCTCCAGCCATCGACCAGCACAAACAGCATGAGTTTGAACGGCATCGAGATCATCATGGGGGAGAGCATCATCATACCCATGGACATCAACACGCTAGAGACAATCAAGTCGATTACAACAAAAGGAATGTAAATCAAAAACCCGATAGTGAAGGCACTTTTCAGTTCGGAAGTCAGAAAGGCCGGTACCAGCGTGGTGAAGGGTAATGATTCTGGTCCTTGCAATTCGGTTTTGTTGCGTGCGATGTCCAGGAACATGGCGATATCTTCTTCACGGGTTTGCGCCATCATGAAGCCGCGTATCGGCGCTTCAGCAGCAGCTAATGCCTGCTCGAATGGCAGCCCCTGATTCATGTAGGGCAGTATCGCGTTGTTATACACATCGGTAAAAACCGGCTGCATGATGAATAAAGTGAGAAACAATGCTAGTCCCACCAGTACCTGATTGGGTGGTGTCTGACCAGTACCCAAAGCCTGACGCAGTATGGACATCACGATAATGATGCGTACGAATGACGTCATCATCAAAAGCATGGACGGCAGCAAAGTCAGTACCGTCATCAAAGCCAGCAATTGCAGGGTCAGGCTGTATTGGGTGACGCCACCTTTGCCAGCCATAACATTCAATATTGGCATGCCCTGAGCGTGCGCAAATACCGGCAGAGCCAGCAAAAGAATCAGAATTATGCGTCGCCACATGATCATTTACCGTTTTTGTTAGCGCTGCTGTTGGTAACGGACTTGAGAAGATCAGCGAAGCGTTGTGCCAGCGGCGAGGAAGCTGTCATATTGCTATCTGAGTCTGGCTTGGCAGACTCGGTGTCATTGTCCGGCTCTTCTTCCGGTAAATCGAAGCTTGCCAGCGTGCTCATGTTTTGCGCTGTCACACCTATCAGTATTTCTTTATTGTTGACGTGCATAAGTATGAGTTTTTGTCTCGGTCCGGTGGAAAGCGTTTCTATCACACGGATGCGGCGCTGGCCCATGCCGAGCAAATTCCCGTTTTGCATTTTCTTCAGCATGAAGAGCAATCCGCCCAACAGGGCTAATACGATAGCAAAACTGAAAGTGAAGGAGAGCCAGTTAGTCATAGAAGAAATAAGCGCTGCGTTAATTAAATGTTTTTCATGCGTTCGCTGGCAGGTACTACACGCGTCAGTCTGATGCCATAACGATCATTAACCAGCACCACTTCGCCCTGTGCGACAACGGTATTATTAACCAATAAGTCCAGCGGCTCGCCGGCAATGCGGTCCAATTCTACGACGCTTCCTTGTGTAAGCCTCAACAAATCGCGGATTTTCATGTTGGTGCGACCAACTTCTACCGTGATCGATACCGAAATATTTTGTAATACATCGGGGTTGATATGATTGGGCAGCGGAGAGTTGTCAGCTTCCAGCATGGCGTTTTCATTGTTCTGTTCTGTCGTCATTTCAGTCATGATGCGTCCTGAATATTTTTAGATGGTTTCGGGGCTGATAGGACGGTCTATGCGGACCGCTACTTGAGGTCCGGTCATACCGACCTGGCCCTCGAATGCCGGCAGGCCTCCTACAAGGATACTCGCCAGCTCGGGTTTGTTGAAGAATAACAGGTCGCCCTCTTTTAGGGTTTCAACTTTTGAATAATGTGCCGTGATCTGACCCAGCAATACCTGCACTTCCAGGGTTGAATCGCCCACAGCTGCGGTTAAGTCCTGACGCCATTTTTTATCGGACTCTTCGCTACCATCAGCCTGTACGCGATTGCGCAGCATGTCACGCAGAGGCTTCAAGGAAGAGTAGGGATAAACCAGATCGACAAATCCTTTGACGCCCCCATTGCCTTCTGTCTCGAAGCGCGAAGTAATGACGAGATCATTTTCATCAGCGATCTGGGCAAATTGCGGATTAATTTCTGAACCCACATGATCAAATTCAACCGGCATGAGCGGTGCCCATGCTTCTTTGAGCGAACGGAAAAACACATCAAGAATTATCTTGGTGATGCGTGTTTCAGTAGGCGTAAACATTCTTCCCGGTGGCAGCCAGTTGGGCGGCAGTGGCTCACCGGTTTCTCTGTCGGTTGTTCTACGGCGCTGTGCGCCGGGCATACCACTGCCAGTGCCGCCGAAAAAATTATCCAGAGCAGAAAATACTAATGTAGGTTCAATCACGGCCAGTGAAAAACCGCGCAGTGGGTTGATGCGTATCGTGTTGACTGAAAGCGGGGCGCGCAAATTTTTCAAGTAATCGCCAAAGCGCACAATCTGTGCACGTGAGGGCGTGATACGCGGACTGGTACGTAACACTTCCATCAAGCCTAAGCGAAACAGTCGCACGAAACGCTCGTTGATCATCTCCAGCGCTGCTGTGTTCACACCTAGCGTGCTGTCCTCACTGGCGAGGTCGTGTTTCTTTACGCGTGTCGTGAGATTGAAGCCGGTATCGACCGCGATTGAGCCGTCGTCTATGCCCTCAGCGAGCGCCGCCAACTCTTCCGGTGATAACAGATTATTATTCTCAGCCATGGCCTGATCGATCGCTAGTTATGCAGGGTGCTTACTGCACCACAAATTCGGTGAAATGAACTTCTTCTATACCACCGAAGCCTTCGTATTTTTCCAGCAGCGAGTTGATCGTCAGTCTGAGATTTTCAGCGAGCATCTTGCGGAAATCTGGTTGCGCAATGTCTGACTCTGTACTCTGACGCATCACATCAAGCAAAGCAGCACGTATGGGTAGCTCATGCGTTTTCATATTTTTGATCACGCGATCATCATAGTGCGTCATGACGGTTAACTGCACCTGCATGACTTTGCGTGAGCCGGCAATATTCGACAGCAGTGGCTTTTCAAGCGCGAAATAATTAAATTTCCAGCGCTGATTATCTGCATCTGGTGCGACGAGTTCTTTCGATACTGGTTCTGCACCGGGTTTGCCGCCATGACCATCATCTTTTTTCGCGCCGTGACCATCATCTTTGGGAGCGCCGTGGCCGTCATCCTTGGGCGCTTCATGACCGTCGCCTTGTGGAGCACCACCTTCGAGCTTATCGAGTGTGGCATCAACCGCTGCTTCAGCCTTGTTCTTTTTTGTAAAGAAGCCGGTCGCAAACAGCGTGCCGGCGATTGATCCCCCAATCAAGACAAGCACCACCACCACCATAATGATGATCTTGATTAACGGACCCTTTTTCTTAACTTCGCCTTCGCCTTCGGCGGTCGCTTCAGGAGCAGCTTCAGCAGCCATGATGTTCCCCTACTAATAAATTCAAAATGTGTATTGATCAGACCAGAATATCTAGTCCGTCTGCGTTACCCGACGCACCGTCAGCTGACGTTGATGCCGGGGGCACTGCTTTATTTGCAATCTCGCCTGTCACGTTAGAGTTATCCGACTGCGGTCTTTGCTGCTGACCCTGTGTCGAATTTCCGCCGTTTTGGCTATCTTGCCGTATGTTAACATTCATCGAAGCAATATCCATGCCTAATTCTGTTAATACTTGTTTTAATCTTGGTAGCCCATCTGCAATAAGCTCTTGCGTCATGGGATGACTGGCGTTGAATGTTGCTTCGAGTTCGCCGCCTTTCATGTTGAGTTGTATATCGATCGTACCCATATTGTGCGGTTTTAAGGCTAGTTCGACTTTCCAGTCACCACGTGCTATTTGGGCTGATAAACGCTGACCGAGTGCATCTGCCAGGCGCTGCGAAAGTTTTTCATATTGTTCCGATCGTAAATCTGAATCAGTCTGGCTCACTAAGGCAGCGTTTGAGCCTGATTGCGTTTCTTTTTGCGCTGCGCTGTCAGATCGATTGCTCCATATTGCCTGCAGCTCTGCGCCGCTCATGTTTTGGTCGAGTACGACGGTTTCCTGTATCGGATCACTCAGACTGGCGATTTCAGACAAACTGCTGGCGATGCGTGTTTCTGCATTAGCGAGTTTTATAGCGGGGAGTTTGTCGCCTGCTCCATTTAAACTGTTTAATTTTGTTTGCAGCTGTTTTGCAAATTGCGCTGCTTGTGGCCCACGCATCAAAAGCGTGGCGGCAAGTGCATTGTTTTCGGCCTCTGCCTCACTTTCAGCTTTAGCGCCGGCCTTCTCCAGGTTGACTTCGCTAGCCGCACCACTCCGTACGCCATTTAGTCCAAACAGGATAGGTTTGAGTAATTCTGTTCCTGGCGCTGTCTGCGCCGCGGAGGCGAGCTCTGCGGCGGTGGTTTGCTTGCCTAGCGTCCATTTCATGGTGGCTTCTGCGTCGAGCTGCAATTCAACTGTTTTTGATTGTCCAGTTTGTTGTTCGTTGGATTTTGCCAGCATTAAGCTGGCCGTGTCTGCAAAGCTATCTGCGCTGGCGATATCGCCTGAGGGCAGGGCGGTTGCGTTCAGATCAGCTGATGCCCCCATTCCCGTTGAGGGCGGTAATTGCGGGGTATTTTTTTCCTGGAAAATCATCGCCATTGCTGATTCATCCAGGCCCTGTGCTTTTGCAAACGCCATCAGGCTTGCGTCACTCATCGCAGGGGTGGTGGTGGTAATGATTTTTACACTGTCGCTGAGTGCCTGAGCTGCCAGATCAATTGGCGGCGGTGATGTGCTGCCCTCACCAGCGGCAAGTTCTTGCCGGTTTGTGCCGGACATCATGTTGGCGAACATGAGTGCAAAATCTGCGCCGATTTCCGGTGAGGCTGCGCCTGAAGGTGCATCAGGCCCAGTCTTTACGGGCTTTTTCGCTTGAACAGCAGTCGAATTGAGTACATTGATTGTTGCGGTCATAGAGCGTTTTTTTTCAGAGTTTGCCTGGAGATAGGGGTCTATAAGCAAAAACCGTGACAGCTCAAAAAACTGGCTCTGTATGCGTCGTTAGGCTAAATAAGAATGGGTAATGCGGTCATCAAGATGACTTAGGGAAGGGGACTTGAGGCTGTGAGCAATCCGCATTAGCCAATAGCCAATACCAAAAAGCAAATAGTGAATCTGCCTGCGCCAGAGATAGTTGAAAAAAGCGGGCTTAAAAACTTTTTGCAGATGCTGTCACCAGCATCTGCAAAGGGTACAGATTAGTTATTGTAGTAAGTGCGGCTGCTAGGCGGCACTAATGAAGGCACAACTTGCCAGGCTTCGCGAATGTCATTCATCATGCCGTGAATTTCTTCGAGTGCAGCCAGGTCGTTGTGTGCGTTGACGTAAAAGAGTCGACGCGTAACATACGAATACAACTCACCCAGATTACGGGCTATGTCGCCACCTTTTTCAAAATCCAGTGCGCCTTGCAGACCAATTACGATGCGGCCGGCTCGGGCTATGGCTTTGGATTTATCGATGATAGAACCATTTTCGATATGTCCTTTTGCTGTAGACAAGCTTTCGATCAAGCCGTCGAACAGCATTTGTATCAATTGAATATTGTCAGCACCGGCTATACCAGTGGTGTTTTTTACGTCGCCGTAAGAGGCTAGTGCGCGTTGTCTCATGTTCATGGTCTTCTGCTCCCGACAAATTAATTTCGTCAGAGCATATATCGGTAGTTATTCAGAAGACTTTAGGCGGGCGGTAAGAATTTGTGGCGGTAGACGAATAATTTTAAAAATATAGTTTTAAATCAATCACTTAGGCGATAACCCGCAATAAATAAAACGTAGGGTATGTATTTTTTAAATAAGCATAATCAGGGATTTGCCTGAGTTGGTGCCACAGGAACTGGCTCTGGTGGCTGAGCCACAGGCAGGGTTACAGGTGCGGCAGGCTCAGGGGCTGTTAACGCAGGTGTGGCCTCTGCGCTGGCTTCAGCAGGTGGCGCGCTAACATCCGGGGCCGCAATGGCAGCTTCTGCAGCAGCATCCGGTGCAGGTGCATCAAGTGCGAGCGGTGTTTCTGTTGCAGGTGGGGCTTCCTTATCCCAGTTAGGCATGAGCAGCTTGGAGAGCTCAACCGGTGGCAAGCCACAGGCGGGGAAAAGCATAGTGCCAATTTGATCCAGCGATGCGACGATAATCCCATGCTCAGCCTTGGGCAAGGTCGAACGGCTGTGACCGGCCCGGTAGATGCCACTGGCAAATTCATGCGGTATCCAGGAAATCATTTCGCCACGCAGGGTAGGGACTTTGCGTTCGGAAGAAATCGGCATACTGAAACCTTCACGGCCATCGAGCGTGCCATCTTCAAACAATAATTCTATGTGTTTTTGCAGCACCATTTCATAACGACTTCTAATGGTATCAATCATTGCTTCGTTATAGCCTGGCACAGGTATGCCGGCCATGGCATCCCATAGCGCTTTGCCAGAAAGGCCGAAGTAGCTAGTATCCGTGGGCGCTTGCTTGAGTCCGGACTGTATGTTCTGGTTGTGTAATGCGTTTACCCGATCCAGCAGGTAAAAGACAACCAGAAGCAGGCCGACCAAGCCCCCGAATATTAATAGCAGCAGGACGTTATTCATCTGATGCTCAAACATGAGTTAAGTTAATGATTATTAGCGTACAGAAGCTTCAGGCGCTAATTGCGCACGTAGCTTTTTAACATTCGCCGACAGTATCTGCGACACCCGTGATTCTGACACACCCAGCACTTCACCAATTTCTCGCAGGTTAAGCTCATCAACATAGTACAGCGAGATCACCAGCTTATCTCTTTCAGGTAAGCCATCTATGGCATCAGTGAGCGCCGTCATCATTTGCGCCTCTTCAACCAGCGCCTCGGGCTGTTGTGATGCCTGCTCACGAATATTCATCACTTCTTCTGACACCACCTCCATCGAGAATGTCTCAAATTGGCGCGCTGATCCACGATCTTTTTCAAAGCTGTCCAGCTCACGGCCCATATATTCTGCCAGTTCGGCCTGAGTCGGTGCGCGTCCCAGTTCTGTGGCCAGTGCCTGATTAGCAGAGCTGTGTGATTTATTAAAAGCGACCGCTGAGCGAGGCAGGAAAGACAAACGCCGCACTTCATCAATCATGGCGCCCCGCACCCGGCTATGCGCATAGCTTTCAAAGACGACACCTTTGGTCGGATCAAATGCACGCGCCGCTTCTATCAGTCCTATCATGCCGACTTGCACCAGCTCGTCGACTTCCATGAAAGGCGGGATGCGCGCTTTAAGATGCACCGCTACGCGTTTGACCATGCCCAGATGCGCAAGAATCAACTCTTCGTCGCGGTTCTGCGTTTGCTCGTAAAGTTTAATTGGAGGTGGCATGTTCATTAGTCTTCTTGGTTTTGCTGAACCAGCCGTTCCATAAAAAACTGGAGGCCGCCAGAGGCGTTGTTAATAGCTGGCAGAGTAGCCAGCGCATCAGCAAGTCGGCGAAAGTCACGCGCACCGCTACTGCCTGGTGCGAATTCCATGACCGACTTGTATTTTTTTAAAGCACTCAATATCAGTTCATCTGCTTCTATCGAGGTAATGTATTGCAGCGATTTACCCAGAAAGCGGTCGCATACATCATTAATCCGTCTAAACAGTTGGGCGCCTGCGGCCTGACTATCGACCATATTCGGTATCAGATAAATTTCATCAAGATCATGGTCGCGCGTCATGACTTTAATGATGCCGTAGGCGTCCGCTATTGAAGAAGGTTCATCACGAACCACAATAAAGCGTCGCTGACAGGCTTCCATAAAAGCCAGTACCGAAGGTGCGATACCAGCGGCTGCGTCTACGATCAGGTAATCAATTTCTTCATCCAGCTCGCTAAAGGCTTGCACGATGCCTGCGGTGACAGCGGCACTCAGATCAGCCATATGGCCTACGCCAGAGGCGCCGGGCACGAGCTTGACGCCATGGCGTGACGTGACAATGACTTCTTTCAGACTTTTTTGCCCTGAAATGACATGTGAGAGATTGAACGGCGCTTGAACGCCCAGCGCAATCTGCGCATTAGCCAGCCCCAGATCGCCATCGAGCACCATCACGCTTTTGCCCATCATGGACAGCGCTACAGCCAAGTTGACTGAGAGCGTAGTTTTACCCACGCCGCCTTTGCCGCTGGCTATGCCTATCACTTCAGTTTTGCGTTTAGCTTGCATGCGGCATTTTCTCAATTCGTTGGACTAGGGCCTGCGCCGCGGTCAAGATCGTATTTTCCTGTTCATGGTCCGAGGCTTCGGCACAATTCGCCATTGCGTCATCCAGTTCCAGACTCTGTATCGCCAATTCCACCAGATGCGCAGCAGAGAGTACTCTGAGCGGCGCAGACATCTTTGGACTGTCTGATGCAGCCGACAAGGCAACCGGAACCTCACACAGCATTTGTATCAGCGGCCAAGGCTGCGTGGATTCATCCATGCGCGCTACCATCAGGCTGGCCCACTTCATATCCGGGTCTAGCAAAGTCTTGCGTATGGTGGTGGTCGATGCATCAGCCGACAAAACTAAATGGGTGGCGATATTCGATCCACATCCTACTATCTCATGTGTCCTCATGGCAACTTCTACGCCGGGGGTGTCGATTAAAATAAGTTTGCGTGTCCCCAGCTCTGAGAGCAGTGTCTTGAGTGTTTCGGGGTTGTTTGCCCGCAGGCAGTCTACGCCTATTTGCGCGCACAACATTTGTATTTGACTCCAGGCGCCGGCACGCTGGTCGCTGTAACTTATTACAGCAACGGTATCAGCGCCTTTGCGTTCAGCCGCAGCCTTGGCTAATTTTGCAACCATCGTTGTTTTGCCCGAGCCGGCAGGGCCAGCAATGGCATGAATACCTGATTGCGGCATTTTTGCGTGATGCTCGCCTATGCTGTTGACCAGATGTGTTTTGAGTGCAGCCGTGGCCGACTGTAAATCGTCCATATCATTAATATGATCCACCAGCAAAGTGCGCAGCGAGACAGGTATGCCTGCCTCAGCCAATGCTGCAACTAATGGTTGCACAGCAGGATGGGCGCCGGCAGGGGACTGCCACATTGCTACACGCTGAGCCAGTTTGAATTCTTTGCGCATGGCTGAGAGTTCATCTCGCACCATGTTGACGATTTCGCGACCGCGTATGTAATCACGCTGGTTGGATGCGCTATCGACAGGGTTATTGCCAGTACTATGGCTTAGCGTAGTTTCTGTTGAGTCTGATGCCGTATCTTCTGACTCGTCCATCGCTATGGCGGGGGCTGCGCTTGCAGTGGCACCGTTTTTCAGTGCTTTGAATGACTGATTCAAGACGGCATGAAATTGCGCACCGTTACCCAGATCAGTCGGTGCTTGCACTACTTCAGGCATCACCTCTACTGCAACGATTACTTCCGTCATGCCGTTGACACGCGAATTGGAAACAAACAGGACATCCTTGCCGTAAAGAGCGACAGCTTTTTCAGTTGCCCTGCGGAGGTCTTTTGCGAGAATTCTTTTTAGTTCCATGATTTATCCTGTTACGACTTCGCTTGTGCTTCGACGGTGTAAATAACTTTTACGGCTTGATCATCCGGTATTTCTGTATACGACAGCACGGTCAGTTCACTGACGCGGTGGCGAACCATTTTCGACAGCCACGGACGTACAGTAGGGGAGACCACCAGCACGCTGGGGTGACCTTGTTCTTCGACGGTGCGACTGGCTTCGCGCAGTGCTGAAAAAAGACTTTCTGCCAGACCCGGTTCAATCACCACATTTTGATTGCCATTACTGTTAGCCAGTACGTTATGCAGTAACTGTTCCAGCTCTGGTGCCAATGTCATGACAGGCAGACTGTCTTTCATATCCAGCAGTTCCTGCACGATCATGCGACCCAGTTTAGGTCTGACTATCGCAGTCAACTGTTCCGGATCTTGCGTTTTGTTGCTGGCTTCAGAGAGTGTTTCAACGATAGTGCGCATGTCGCGTATCGATACACCTTCTGCGAGCAAATGCTGTAGCGTGCGGGTGATGATGCCAAGTGCCATTTTGCCCGGTACCAGATCTTCAACAAGTTTCGGTGATTTCTCAGCCAGCTTATTGAGTAATTGTTGGGTCTCATCGTGGGACAGCAATTCAGCTGCATTGTCGCGCAAGATTTTATTCAAATGTGTGGCGATGGCCGTTGATGGATCAACCACGGTGTAACCCAGTGTGCGTGCATAGTCGCGCTGGGCTGGGTCTATCCAGAC
>CAIVDH010000180.1 GCA_903904635.1 uncultured Burkholderiales bacterium
GACACAGGCGTTAAAAATTTTGTTTCAAAAGCCATGGTTTTTGGGGCGATCACGACCGATGCGGGAGTAAAAAAATACGCAAGTTATTTTTTCGTTAACTCTAAAAAATAATGTAAGCGTTAAAAAAATATGACATGAACACAATGTCAGACTTTGTAGTGAAACTAATGAGTAGTGATTGGCTTAATCTGCAGTGAAACTAAGAAAGAGGAGATTTAAACATGGCAATCAGTTTCAATCTGAACGGCTCGACGGTTACCGTCCAAGCCGAGCCGGACACCCCGCTGTTGTGGGTTATTCGTGATGAAGTCGGTCTGACCGGCACCAAGTTCGGCTGTGGCGCAGCGTTGTGCGGGGCATGTACCGTACACGTGAACGGTAGCCCGATTCGTTCATGCCAGACCCCAGTATCATCAGTGGCAGGCAAAAAAGTTGCTACCGTAGAGTCACTGTCAGCAGACAACTCGCATCCATTGCAAAAAGCATGGGTCAAACATCAAGTGCCACAGTGCGGCTATTGCCAATCTGGTCAACTGATGAGCGCGACTGCACTGCTCGCTAAGAACAAAAATCCTAGCGATGCTGATATCGACGCTGCAATGAGTGGCAACCTGTGCCGTTGCGGCACCTACAACCGCATCCGCGCTGCCATCAAGGACGCTGCGGCCGAATTGCGCAACGCTTAAGGGAGACAACATAATGACAACTACACGTCGCGATTTTCTAAAGTCAAGCGCGCTCGCTTCCGGCGTCGCCGTACTGGGCATGTATTTGCCTGGTCTGGGTGGCGAAGAAGCCAAAGCAGCTGGCTCTGTACACACACCAAATGCGTGGGTGCACATTGCTGATGACAACACCGTTACCCTGATTTCCTACATGTCAGAAATGGGCCAGGGCGTATACACTTCCCTGCCTATGTTGATCGCTGAAGAACTCGGCGTTGATATCAGCAAAGTCAAGGTAGCAACCGCTCCTGCAAATCCAGCCTACGTAAATGGCTTGCTCGGCGCACAAATCACCGGTGGTTCCACCGCGATTCGTGATGCATGGGAAAAGCTGCGTATCGGTGGCGCGCAAGTGCGTACCATGCTGGTTCAGGCTGCTGCTAACAAGTGGGGCGTAGATGCTGCCTCACTCAAAGCTGAAAATGGCGTTGTTTCCGGTGGTGGCAAATCCGCTACCTACGGTGAACTCGCTGCAGCTGCTGCAACCGTACCAGTACCAAAAGACGTTAAGCTGAAAGATCCATCACAGTTCAAGATCGTTGGTAAATCGATCCCACGTCTGGATACGCCATCCAAAGTTAACGGCACAGCTGAATTCGGTATCGATACCAAAGTACCAGGTATGGTTTACGCTTCAATTGAGCAAACACCAGTTATCGGTGGTTCACCTAAGAGCTTTGATGCATCTAAAGTCAAGGGCATGCCAGGCGTGATCGACGTTGTTCAGATCGCTGACGGCGTTGCTGTTGTTGCTGATACCTACTGGCACGCTTTCAAGGCTCGTAAGAACCTGAAAGTTGAGTGGAATGATGGTCCAGGCGCAGGCCTGACATCAGCTGCTATGTGGGCTGGTATCAAAGATGCAGAAAACAAAGTTAAGCCTATCAAGATTCGTCCTGATGTTGGCGATGCTGCAAGCACCATTCGTGGCGCTTCCAAAGTCGTTAAAGCTTCATACACCACTCAGCTGATCGCGCATCAGCCGCTTGAGCCTATGAACATGATTGCTGATGTTAAAGGCGATCGTTGCGATCTGATCGGACCTACCCAGTTCCCGCAAGGTGCTCAGGGTACTGCCGCTGCTGTTCTGGGCATCAAGCCAGAGAACTGCACCGTGCGCACCACCTTCCTGGGTGGCGGTTTCGGTCGTCGTATCGAGCTCGACTTCATTGCGCAAGCAGTACAAGTATCGAAAGCAGTTGGTAAGCCAGTGAAAGTGTTGTGGTCACGTGAAGACGACATGAAGCATGACTTCTATCGTCCACAAGGTCTGCAACGCCTGGAAGCTTCCCTGGATGCTGCAGGCAAGCCTACAGCTGTCAAGTTCCAAATGACTTCACAGTCCATCACCCAACGCGCTTTCGGCCTGCCTAAAAACACGCTGGATCCGTTCATGGTTGAAGCTGCAGTTGCTCCATATGATGTGCCTAACACATCACATGACCTGATCATTCATGATGCTGGCCTGCGTGTTGGTTATCTGCGCGCTGTGTCACACACCATGAACTGCTTTGCAAATGAGTGCTTTATGGACGAACTGGCTCATGCAGCTGGTAAAGATCCTGTTGAGTACCGTTTGTCGTTGCTCAAAGATGCGCGTTATACAAAAGTGCTGAAAATGGCAACTGAAAAAGCAGGCTGGGGCAAGAAATTGCCTAAGGGTCATGCAATGGGCGTAGCACTGATGGAAGGCTACGGCACCTACATGGCACAAGTGGCAGAAGTTTCTGTCTCCGGTGGCGAAATCAAAGTGCATAAAGTAACGGTAGCTTGCGATCCAGGTCGTATGGTTAATCCTGAAATCGTTCGTCAGCAGCTTGAGTCCGGCATCATCTACGGTCTCTCAGGCGCACTGTACAGCGATATCACCATCGACAAAGGTCGCGTTCAACAAAGTAACTTCAACGATTTCCGGATCATTCGTCAAAACGAATCACCAGTTATCGATGTAATACTTGTTGAGAGCACCGAGAAGCCAGGTGGCGTTGGTGAGCCATCCACTTCACTGATCGGCGCTGCAGTTGGTAACGCAATCTTCACGGCTACTGGTAAGCGCGTACGCGACTTCCCACTCGCTTCGAATCTGAAGAAAGCTTAAGGCAGTAACGTAGTTAAATGCTCCCCGCCTGTAAGGGTGGGGAGCATTTTTTATTTCAGCTTTACATAATTTGAGTTTCCGAACATGGACAGCATAGACCTTGAAGTTTTAAAGACCTGCGCCGATTGGATCGCTGCCGGCAAACAATGTGAAATGGTGACCGTCATTAAGACCTGGGGCTCTAGCCCGCGGCCTGAAGGTGCCACGCTAGGTATCTGCGAAGATGGACATGTCGTAGGTTCCGTCTCTGGTGGTTGTATTGAAGATGATTTGATAGATCGTGTACGCAAAAATGGTATCACCCGCACCATGCCTGAAGTCGTTACCTATGGCATAACAGCCGATGAGGCGCATAGATTTGGTTTGCCTTGCGGCGGCACCATACAACTAACGATAGAGCCGCTCTCAGCGCAGAGCAAGATTGGTGAGCTGGTCGATCGCCTTGCAGAACATGAACTGATTGCGCGCCGGCTGGATTTGCAAACAGGTGTCGTCACTTTAGGTCCGGCAAGTGCAGGCATGAGCTTGCAGATATCCGAAACTGCGCTAACCACCATACATGGTCCGCGCTGGCGTTTATTGATTATTGGAGCCGGTCAGCTTTCCAGTTTTTTGGCGCAGATCGCAGTGGGTATGGATTATTTTGTGACAGTATGTGATCCGCGTGAAGAGTATCGCGAAGGCTGGCAAGTCGCTGGTGTAAAAGTTGTACACGCCATGCCGGATGATCTGGTGATAGAGATGCGACTAGATAGTCGCAGCGCAGTCGTTGCGCTGACCCATGATCCCAAGTTAGATGATCTGGCTTTGATGGAAGCATTAAAATCGGAAGCATTTTATGTTGGTGCTATCGGTTCGCGTTCGAATGACAGCAAGCGCCGCGAGCGCTTACTTGATTTTGATCTGACACCTGAACAGCTCGATAAATTGCATGGCCCGATAGGTCTTTATATCGGTAGCAAGACGCCATCTGAAATTGCCATCTCTATACTGGCCGAATTAACTGCTGTAAAAAATGGTATTGAGA
>CAIVDH010000181.1 GCA_903904635.1 uncultured Burkholderiales bacterium
TATCACAAGCGCAGGCTGGATTGTTGACCAGACCAGATATCGACAAGCTGCTAGAAGGTCAGTATATCGTCGGTGAAATTCAGGCAGGCATGCCAGCTTATCCCTTGTTCAGTAAAAATCCGGCGTCACCAGGCGGTAAGCCCGAATTAAAAGGCTACGCTTTCGAGACTATCGATTTTGAGCCTGTGCGTGGCTACAGTGGCAAGCCCATCGATATCCTGGTTGCCATGGATTTGTCCGGTGCGTTTCTGGATATGCGACTTATCGAGCATAAAGAACCCTTCTTCAATAATGCCACCGGCACTGCCAGGCTGGCCGACTTTACGGCGCAGTACATTGATTTGTCACTGCACCACACGATCAAAGTGCATGATCATGTATCACCCACCAAACGAGATGAACAAACTGCAGATTTACAAGGTGTGAATCACGGCACCGTCACGGTCAAAGCGATAGACCGCACTGTTATAGGTTCGGCTTCTATGGTTGCCATGGCTAAGCTGGCTGACTCTGCCGGTGCGGCTGCCAGTGTGGCCAGACGCCGTGCTTCTAGTGAAATTTATAAACCTCTTAAATGGGACGACATGCTCTCGCGCGGTATGGTGAGCGTAACGACCATTTCGCGCGGTGATATTGATCGCGCCTTTGCCAATATTCCAGCGGCAGCAGCCAAGCAAACCAGCCAAACTAAAACGCAGAGCGCTGAAGTGGCGCTGACTTTTCATGCGGCGCTAATTAGCATGCCTTCCATAGGGCGTAATTTGCTCGATAGCGAAGGCTGGCGCTATTTGAATACTAGTCGGCGTCAGGCGCAGGCAGTGCTGGTGACGGAAACTGGGCCCTTGTCTATTTCGACTAATGAAGATTTCCGAGTCGCCGATGCTTTGCCTTTTGTATTAAAACAAAATGGAAAAACATTAAAGCTGCATAGCATCAGCTACGATAAAGCCCTGGTCGTGCCGGGTTATCCTAAAAAAACCAAAGCCCATTTTTTGATATTGGATAAAGATACACCGCTCGATCCTAAGCTGCCATTTGAACTCAGTTTTAAACTCGGCCAGCGTTTCGGCACCAATCAAATTCTCAGCAAAGTGGAAAGCAGAGAGTTTAGTCTGCCCTATGAATTTTATGGATGGCGCGCCAAAATTTATAATCTGCTCGACACTAACTGGTCTGCGCTGGATTGGGTCAAAGTGTGGCAAGGGCGCTGGATAGAAATAGCCGTACTGCTGGCGGGTCTGTTGGTATTAACTACTGGCCTGATTGCGCAAAAACGCTTAAGCGCAAACAGCAAGCGCTTGAAAATATTGCGCACTATGTATCTGATTTTTACTGTTGGCTTCATAGGCTGGTATGCACAGGGACAGCTAACCATTCTGAATGTGAATGCAGCAATAGAATCGTTGGCCGGTGGCGGCGATTTGGGCTTCCTGCTTAACGATCCGATGACAACCATACTCTGGGTCTTTACGCTGGCAAGTTTGCTGGTCTGGGGGCGCAGTACATTTTGTGGCTGGCTCTGTCCGTTTGGCGCGTTGCAAGAACTCGTCAGTATGTTAGCCAATGCAGTTGGCGTGCATCAGCGGCGTTTGCGGACTGCGCTGGATGCGAAACTCAAATGGATTAAATATGGCGTACTGGCCACGATTCTTGTTTCGCTTTTCGCTGCGCCATCTTTTGCTGAGCTGGCAGTAAAAATTGAGCCTTTTGAAACGGCCATCAGCTTTTATTTCATGCGTGAGTGGCCTTATATTTTATGGGCAGTGCTGTGTCTGGGACTGGGCGTGTTTGTATATCGCGGCTACTGCCGCTATATCTGCCCATTGGGCGCGGCACTGGCATCGGTAAATTTTCTGCAGCGCTGGTCGTGGATACCACGGCGTGAAGAATGCGGCACACCATGTCAGTCTTGCCGTCATCGTTGCGAATATCAGGCCATTACGCCTGCCGGCGAAATTAATTACAGTGAATGCTTTCAGTGCTTAGATTGCGTCTCAATTTATCAGGATGAGCAGCGATGCTTGCCCTTGATTACTGAGCGCAAAACAGGTGAGCAAGTTATTCGCATACATGAAATTGGGAGAGCATGATGCAACGACGCCAGTTTTTACGGTGGGGCTTGGGCTGCTCGGCATGGGCAGCCTCTGCGCAGCTGATGGCAAAAGTGACGGATGATCATAGATTGTCTGCGCCAGAGAAGCTGATCTGGCGCGAGCGTGCCATGGTGGGTTTTGGCACCACGCTATGGCTGAAAGCTGCGCATGAAAACGCTGATCAGCTGGAAGCTGGTTTAAATGCAGCTGTGCAAGCGATACGCCGTGTTGAGCATCAAATGAGTTTGTTTGATCCTGATAGTGCGCTGAGTCGTTTGAATGCCCGCGGCCATTTGCAAAAACCAGATGCAGAATTACTGGCTGTGCTTAGGCTGTCGCAACATGTATCGGCTAAAAGCGCTGGCGCATTTGACATGAGCATGCAGCCTTTGTGGACGGTATGGTCTGAATCTGCTGAGTCAGGCAGATTGCCATTGCGTGGCGATGTACAGCGCGCACAGCAGTTGGTGAATTGGCGTGCAGTAGAAATTTCTGGTGCTGCTGTGCGGCTAAATCTGTCTGGTATGCGTTTGTCTCTGAATGGCATTGCGCAAGGATATGCCTCTGATCTGGCGCGCGCTGCGTTGCAGGCGCATGGCATACAGCATGCGCTCATTGATGCTGGTGAAACAACGTTGCTGGGGCATGCGGCAGGTGATAAGCAATGGGCGCTTGCAATAGAAAGTGCGGCCGGAGAAAAATCAACACACAATTTCGCTGACAAATTAGCTGACAAATCAGCTGTCAAATCAGGATCAGGCAAAGGGCACAATCCCATGCCTGTGCTGATCTGCGATGGCCGCGCTATAGCCACTTCTTCAGATGCACATACCGTATTTAGCGCAGACCATAAACATCATCATATTTTGAATCCGCATACGGGGTACTCGCCGGCACATTGGTCATCCGTGACTGTGATCGCACCTAGCTGTGTATTGGCTGATGCCTTAACCAAGGTGTTTTTTATGCTGCCACCATCGCAAGTACTGTCTGCAGCGCACCGCTGGGGTGTGGATGTGGTGCTGCAGGATAAGGCAGGCAAGTGGGCAGCGAGCGATGGTGCAGGTGTGAATTTTAGCGGGTTGGCATAAATTCAAATTTGCACCATCGACGCTTAATACAGCGACTAGAAATTCTCAAGGATGACGGATTGCCCTAATAGCGGTACCAGTACGTCCCATTTGAGTTCATCCTTAATACGCAAGCGCAATGCATCTGCCGCTTCAGGTTCACCATGGGTGACGAAGACCTGCTTGGGCGGTATTGGCAAGGTTTTAAGCCAACTTATTATTTGCCCTGCATCGGCATGCGCGGACATACCAGGCAAAGAAATTACCTCTGCGTTTATTTCTATATCCTGACCAAAAATACGCGCTATGCGCTCGCCTGCCAGCAGTTTCGCGCCGCGCGTGCCTGCAGCCTGAAAGCCAGAAAAAATAATACTATTACGATGATCTGGCCCTAAAAATTTCAGGTGATGTAAAACCCGACCGCCTGTGGCCATGCCACTAGCAGAAATAATAATGCAAGGATAGTGGCTATGATTTAGCTCCCGCGACTGCTCTACGGTTGGCGTAAATTTTGCGACGAGCGAGAGGTTTTTGCATTCTTCAAGCGATAAGCGATGCTCATCATGATGGCGTTGATAAATATTCGTTGTGTCGATCGCCATCGGGCTATCAAGAAAAATAGGTAAAGGCGGTATTTGCCCTGATTGCTTCAATCTTGCCAGTACCGTTAACAATAATTGTGCGCGACCAACGGCAAATGCAGGAATTAAAACAGTACCGCCACGTGCGGCTGTGCGGGTAATGACTTCAGCCAGCTCCGTATAGTCCTCGGCTGGCTCATGGGTACGATTACCGTAAGTGGATTCAACGATGAGATTATCGGCATGCTCTATCGGTGCGGGTCCCATCATCAGGGTGTCATCGGGTCTGCCTATATCGCCAGAGAAAAACAGGCTACCTTTGTTATTCGATAACTCTACCGAACTCGCACCCAGAATATGTCCTGCGGGTCTGAACCGGAGTTTTGTTTCAAATCCCAGGTCTATTACTTGATTAAAATCGACAGGCTTAAAAAATCTGAGGGTATTGCGGGCGTCTTTTTCAGAATAAAGAGGCAGGGCAGGTTCATGTTTGGATGATTTGTGTTTATTTGCATAATACGCATCTTCCTCTTGCAGATGCCCACTGTCAGGCAATAATAATCCGCATAAATCTATCGTTGACTGGGTAGCGTAAATCGGCCCCCGAAATCCGTTTTTAATTAATAATGGCAAAGCGCCTGAATGATCCAGATGCGCATGGGTCAGTATGACTGCGTCCAGCGTTTCAGGATCAAAGGAAAATGGCTCTCTGTTTAAAAGCCGCAGATTTTTATAACCCTGAAATAAGCCACAATCGACCAATATCTTGGCATTATCACTCTCGAATAAGTATCTGGATCCCGTTACTGTGCCGGCTGCACCTAGAAATGTTAGCTTCATATGTAATCCCAGATTTATTTTTATGACGATAATAATGCTGAGTCATCTTATATTTTATTGGGCTATATAAGTAAATTCTATTTGGCAGGACTTAAAATGATACCCATGTGCTTTATCGATGATGGTTTTAATAGGGGTTTTAAGCCGATATTCACGATAGAGGTATAAACCTCGGATGCACGCTGATAGAACTGCTTCCACACCCCAGTTAGTCTGAGCCAGCAATAAATTTTTAAATCCTTCTTGCTGAAGATAGGTTGGTTTAATAAATTGGAAAGCACTATGAATGATCGAATCAGGCAATTACTCAATCAATTAGCCGTAGTGGAAGAGGAGCTCAGTCAGGCGATACATGAACAGGAAACGACAGTATTTTTTCAAATTAATGGTAAGCGCGTGGAGTTTGAACACAGTATTCGGCAAATGCACAAACAACTGAAGACAGGATTTTTTCTATGGCTAATCACTAACCGGCCGCAAAATCTGATTACAGGTCCGATTATTTACGGAATGATATTTCCACTATTGATGCTGGATTTTTTTGTTAGTTTTTATCAGGCCACATGTTTTCCGATTTATCAGATTAACAAAGTAAAGCGTAGCGACTATATTGTTTTAGATCGCCAGCATCTCGGATATTTAAATTTTATCGAGAAATTTCATTGCACTTATTGCGCCTATGGTGCCGGTTTGGTTGCATACATCGGTGAAATTATTGCCCGCACAGAGCAATATTTTTGCCCGATTAAGCATGCAAGAAAAATCATGGGTACGCATGCGCGCTACCGCAATTTTATTGATTATGGCGATTCAGATGAATATGAGGCAAGGCTAGAGAAATTTCGCGTGGCATTATCTGAAAATTAAATTTAAGGTATTTTTCTTTTAATAAAACTGCAGTAATTTTTTGATGCATAGTCCCAGATTTATAAAATTACATGAATAAAAAAATCATGAAAAAAATCACTACCTATCTGACCTTATTGTTTCTGTTTGGCGTGCATCGCGCGGCTGTTACAGAAACGCTGCCTACGCCGCCCGCAGTAATTGTTCCTCACGCTTCTTACCTGCAGCCAGTGATGGATTTACAGCCTGAGCAAATTCAGAAATTCCGCGAAGGTGAAAAAGTTTTCAACACCTTCTGGATTGCAGTGCCTAATGAAAAAATCTCCGAATGGTGGGATTTGTCCCAGCCCGGACCAGCCGGCAGTGAGTGGGGATTGGGTCCTACCTTTCTGGCAAACTCTTGCGTTTCCTGTCATGTACAAGCAGGGCGGGGCAAGACTTTTGATGTGGGTGGCATCGCCGTTTTTCAACAATCTTTACATTTGTCTGTGCCGGGCGAAGATATGCACGGCGGACCCAAGCCAGATCCGCGCTATGGTTTGCATATACAGTCTTTCGATACGGTGCAACGCAAGGATGAAAAAGCCAGAGCCGGTGAGGGCGATGTTCTTATCGACTGGAAGACGCGTCCCTACAAGTTCGCCGATGGCACAACAATAGAACTGCGCCAGCCGATCATACGTGTAGAAAATCTTAATTTTGGTGCACTGGCTGAGAACGTGATGATGTCCTTGCGTAATTCGCAGGCGATGTTTGGACTGGGTTATCTGGAAGCGGTTAGCGAGAGTGATTTGCTGGCGATAGCCAAGCTGCAGCAAACGCAGGGATTGAATGGCCGCCCGAATTATGTGCGTGATGATATCAATGACAAAATAGCGATAGGCCGCTTTGGCTGGAAAGCCAATCAGCCCAGCTTAAAACAACAGATCGCCTCGGCTTATCATGATGATATAGGCGTTACCTCTGCGCTTTATCCGCTACAAAATTGCACCTCGGTGCAAAAGGAATGTCTGGCCGCCAAA
>CAIVDH010000182.1 GCA_903904635.1 uncultured Burkholderiales bacterium
ATTGCTGAAATCGAAAAGAAAATCGGCGAGTTTGGTAATAACGCCAAAGACGGCAAGCTGACACTGGAAGAACTGACAGGCGGTACTTTTTCAATTTCTAATGGTGGTGTATTTGGCTCCATGCTCTCTACGCCTATCATTAACCCACCGCAGTCCGCCATACTCGGTGTGCATGCAACCAAAGACCGTGCTGTCGTTGAGAACGGTCAGATCGTGATTCGTCCGATGAACTATCTGGCGATGTCTTACGACCATCGCATTATTGATGGTCGTGAGGCTGTGCTTGGTCTGGTGGCGATGAAAGAAGCGCTGGAAGATCCGGCACGCTTGCTGCTGGATCTGTAAGCGATTAAAAACGAAAGTCACTGGGCTACGCAGCCTCAGCTCTGGCGTATGCCTTAGCCCAGTGTCCTGAAACACGGACAGCACTCAAGGAAAATATCATGTCAAAAAATTTCGACGTCATCGTCATCGGTGGCGGTCCTGGCGGCTACATTGCGGCCATTCGTGCAGCGCAACTCGGTTTTTCTACAGCTTGTATCGACGAATGGAAAAACGATAAAGGCGGCCCGGCACCTGGCGGCACTTGTACCAACGTAGGCTGCATACCTTCTAAAGCATTACTGCAATCCTCTGAGCATTTTGAGCACGCCGGTCATGGCTTTGCTGATCACGGTATCGAGATCAAAGGCTTAAAACTGAATTTATCCCAAATGCTCGGTCGCAAAGACACAGTCGTCAAACAAAACAATGACGGCATTTTGTATTTATTCAAAAAAAATAAAGTGACCTTCTTTCATGGCCGTGGCGCGTTTGCCCAAGCGGCTGCGGATGGGTATGAAATTTCAGTTGATGGTGCAGAAAAATCCAGCCTGAAAGCCAAGCACATCATCATTGCCACCGGATCAAACCCGCGCGTGTTACCGGGTGCCGATTTTGATGAAAAACTCATTCTCTCCAATACCGGTGCGCTGGAAATAGATGCTGTACCTAAAAAGCTGGGTGTGATCGGAGCCGGTGTGATTGGCCTGGAAATGGGCAGCGTATGGCGTCGTCTTGGATCTGAAGTGACAGTGCTTGAAGCATTGCCGACTTTTTTAGGTGCGGTCGATGAGCAGATTGCAAAAGAAGCGCATAAATTATTCGACAAGCAAGGTCTGAATATTAATTTGGGCGTAAAAATCGGCGCCATCAAGGCCGGCAAGCAAGATGTGACGGTGGACTATGCCGACGCGCAGGGTAAGGATCATAAAGCCGTTTTTGATCGTCTGATTATTTCTATAGGTCGGGTACCTAATACCATCGGTTTACAAGCTGAAGCGGTAGGCTTAAAGCTTGATGAACGCGGCTTCATAGCCGTTGATGCAGATTGCCGTACCAGCTTGCCGAATGTCTGGGCGGTGGGCGATGTGGTGCGTGGTCCTATGCTGGCGCACAAAGCCGAAGAAGAAGGCGTTGCGGTCGCTGAACGCATAGCTGGCCAGCATGGTCATGTGAATTTCAATACGATACCGTGGGTTATTTATACCTCCCCTGAAATTGCTTGGGTTGGCAAGACCGAGCAGCAATTAAAAGCCGAAGGTGTGGCCTATAAAGCGGGTACGTTCCCGTTCATGGCTAATGGTCGCGCGCGCGCGTTGGGTGATACCTCAGGTATGGTGAAGTTTCTTGCCGATGCAAAGAGTGATGAAATTCTGGGCGTACATATCATCGGCCCCATGGCTTCCGAACTCATCTCTGAAGCCGTCGTGGCGATGGAGTTTCGTGCTTCTGCTGAAGATATTGCCCGCATATGCCATGCGCATCCTTCATTGTCCGAAGCCACAAAAGAAGCTGCGCTTGCGGTGGATAAGCGTTCGCTCAATTTCTGAAGCAGCGTTGCGTCAGTTGAGTGAAACTCTGGGCATGATTGGATCAAGGAGATGGTATGGCTCGTCACTTATTTGATTTTGCTTTTCGTTATGTTGCTGTCGGCTCGGCGCTGCTGCTCAGTGAGTTATTGAGCGGCTGCGCCGACTTGCCCGCCTATTCAGGCAAACTTTCCGTCTCAACGACAAGCCGCTCACAGCCCTTGGCAGGCGCAGTATGCGTAGTCCATACCGATGCCGGAAAATGGACTACGACCACGCCTGGTATGGTGAACATAGGCCAGCCTGAAGGCGATTTGCGGGTCGTTTGCGATAAAGAGGGATACCGTACTTCAGAATTAATCTATAAGGCTGGCAGCAGGCCTGCTGGTGCGTCCCGTGTGGGCGTTGGTGTGGCTGGCGGCAGCGGAGGTGGTGGGGTTGGCCTGTCATTTGGTATGGGCGTGCCGCTAAGTGGATTTGGTAGCAGCTATCCTACCGAGGTTGTGGTGGACATGACTGCTCTGCAGTAATTTTAGTGCAGTCATTTAAAATAATAATATGAATGTTCGTCAATACTATGTGCACACGCTGGAACAAAGAAGCTATCAATCCGATCCCGCGCAGGAAGCCGCGGTAGACAGATTGCAGCAAGCCTATGATGCATGGATAAATTTTCGCGCCCAGCGCTCTAATCGTCTTAAGCGCCTGGTCAACCGGCCACAGCTGCCGCGCGGTGTGTATTTATGGGGTGGTGTCGGACGCGGCAAGTCTTTTTTAATGGACAGTTTTTATCAGCTGGTGCCAGTCGTTCGCAAAACGCGTTTGCACTTTCATGAATTCATGCGTGAAGTACACCGTGAACTGGATAAGCAAAAAAATGTAGAGGACCCACTGCTAATTGTTGCAAAACGTATAGCCCGTAAATACAGATTGATTTGCTTTGATGAGTTTCATGTATCCGATATTGCTGATGCCATGATTTTATACAATCTGATGCAGGCCTTATTTGATGAGGGCGTATCGTTTGTACTGACTTCTAATTACGAACCCGATGCGCTTTATCCGGATGGTCTGCATAGAGATAGATTATTACCCGCGATTGCGCTGTTAAAAGAAAAGCTCGATATCTTGAACGTGGATGCCGGTATAGACTATCGCAAACGCGTATTGGAACAAGTTGATGCGTTTCATACACCCGCGGGCGATGAAGCTAATATGGCATTGAGTACAGCTTTTTTACGTATTGCCGAGTCGGCGGAAGAGCCGCCGCAAATTCGTATCGCATCGCGGCAGATACCGTGCCTACGCCGGGCTGGTGGTGTAATCTGGTTTGACTTTGCCACTTTATGTGGTGGTGTGCGTTCTCAAAATGATTATCTTGAAATCGCGCATCGTTTTCACACAGTGATTTTGTCAGACATACCGCAAATGTCAGCCGCCATGGCATCTGAGGCCCGGCGTTTTACCTGGCTAATCGATATACTTTATGATCACAGAGTCAAATTTTTGGCCTCTGCTGCAGTTGAACCTGCGATGTTATATACCGAAGGTGTACTGTCGAATGAATTTCAACGCACGGTGTCGCGTATTATTGAAATGCAGTCACTGGAATATAAAGAGAGTTTACGCCGCAAGACAGCTGAGTCGATCACATGACGCAGTTGATTTTATATTTTCGTAGTACCAGAGAGAGCATGATGAGATCTTCTGCCTGTATTTCCCTATTGCTGATTTTTTCATTATTCACAACCAGCGTGCTGAGTGCAGAGGGTGACGCTGCTGCTTTTTTCTCACGTTATCCGGCGGGTTCTATACAGTCTGTTGAGCAGGCTATAACAGCACTGGGAGACGTTAATACTGAACGCGATCATGTCAGTGAAAATTTTCTGGCAGCTAAAGATATTTGCCTGCATAAGTTTTTTGTCAGCTCCTGTCTGGACAAGGCCAAAGATCGCAAACGAAAAATACTCAAGGCAATTCGTGAGGTTGAAGTTGAGGCTAATGCTTATCTGCGCAAAGAAAAAGCGGATGAACGTGATCGCAATGTTGCTGAGCGTATGCGCAAGGCAGAATCAGCAGAATCCTTTGCCAATAAAATAGTTGTTCCCATGCCTGATGCGCCACGCGCCCCCCGCAGCGCGCAGCCAGAAAAAGCTGACACTAAGCCATGATAATTGATCTGCAGCAGCTGCAAGAGCAGCTGATTGCTTTTGAAACCGAGCATCGGGATCTTGATCTTGCAATTGACTTGTTAATTCAGATTTCACACGCTGATGATCTACAATTGCGCCGCTTCAAAAAACGCAAACTGCAATTAAAAGACCAGATAGTCAGATTGAAAATGCAACTGGTACCAGACATACCGGCCTGAGTGGCAGACAACGCCATCAGGCGCAAGAGGTAAAATGCGCCTGCACGTTAATCGTTGTGATTACCACGCATCTCTTTTGGACTCCATTCATTTTGACTCAACAAGCTGCCGTCACAGATCCGGGCAATTCGCATGACGCCGAGATCGAACAAATCTTCGCAGCCGGCGGCAAACTTGCTGCCGCCATACCCGCATTTCATGCCCGCCTGTCTCAAACGGATATGGCGCGTGCGATCGCCAGCGCCATAGCAAGTCAGGGCACCTTGCTGGCAGAGGCCGGCACCGGCACTGGCAAAACCTTTGCGTATCTGGTACCGGCTTTACTCTGGGGTGGCAAGGTCATCATATCTACCGGCACCAAAAATTTGCAGGATCAGCTTTTTCTGCGCGACATACCGGTTGTGCGCAAAGCCTTGAATGCACCCGTATCGGTTGCATTGCTAAAAGGGCGTGCCAATTATCTTTGTCATTTTCACCTGGATCGCACACAACAAAACGGCAGGCTGACTGCACGTGAAGATGTGGGCTATTTGCGTGAAATCTCCCGTTTCATGAAAACCACCTCAACCGGTGACAAAGCTGAACTCTCAAAAATTCCGGAAAACGCGCTGATCTGGAATCTGGTGACATCCACCCGTGACAATTGTCTGGGCGCGGAGTGTGCGCATTATCAGGATTGTTTTGTCATGAAGGCGCGCAAAGAAGCGCAGCAGGCAGATATCGTCGTGGTCAATCATCATTTATTTTTTGCCGATGTCGCGTTGAAAGATACTGGCGTGGCTGAGCTCCTACCAAGCGCCAACACCATCATATTTGATGAAGCACATCAGCTGCCTGATACGGCTACTTTGTTTTTTGGTGAAACAGTTTCAACCTCACAGGTTATGGAGCTGTGTCGCGATGTACTCGCTGAAGGTTTGACGCATGCGCGTGATGGTGCAGACTGGCCACAAGTCGTCACAACCGTAGAAAAAGCAGCGCGAGATTTACGTCTGGCCTTTCCTTCTGAGGGCATGCGACTGGCCATAGAGCAGATCGCTGGGAGCAGTGCATTTTTCCCGGCGCTGGAACATCTCAAAGCAATGCTGCAGCAAATGATAGACACGCTGGAAACGCAGGCCGAGCGCGCAGAAACAATCGAGCTGTGCCGGGTACGTGCAATCGAGCTGCTAACCCAGATTGCTGCGTGGGGTGCGCCGGTCGATCAGGCAAATACAGCAGGGCGGCCACAAAAAGTTTTATGGGTTGAAGCATTTTCTTCTTCACTACAATTGCATCAGACACCGTTGTCGATTGCGCCTATTTTTAGTAAACAGCGTGAAGGTGCGCCACGCTCATGGATATTTACGTCAGCGACTTTAGCCGTAAAAAAAGATTTCACGCATTACAGCGCGCAAATGGGACTGACGGATGAGCCTTCACTCTCCTGGCCTAGTCCGTTTGATTATCCCAATCAGGGCTTGCTGTATGTGCCATCTGAGCTACCAGCGCCAAATTCACCCGGCTACACCGATGCCGTCATTGACGCCGCGCTGCCCGTGATAGAGGCAGCAGGTGGTCGCGCCTTTTTGCTCTGCACTACGCTGCGCGCTGTAAAACGTGCAGCAGAACGACTGGCTGAAGAAATAGCAAGCCGCAAATTACCTTGGCCATTACTGGTGCAGGGTGAGCTTGGTCGTACTGAGCTGCTGGACAGATTTCGCAAGGCAGGTAATGCGGTGCTAATAGGTAGTCAGAGCTTCTGGGAAGGTGTTGATGTACGCGGTGATGCACTGTCTGTGGTGATCATCGACAAACTACCTTTTGCGCCGCCTGATGATCCCGTGCTTGCAGCGCGCATCGCTGAGATGGAAAAACGTGGTTTGAATGGATTTATGCATCACCAGCTACCCGAAGCAATTATTAATCTGAAACAGGGCGCGGGTCGTTTGATACGTGATGAGACAGATCGTGGTGTATTGATGATTTGTGATCCGCGCCTGATTTCTAAGCCTTACGGCAAACGCATCTGGCAAAGTCTTCCGCCATTTACCAGAACCAGAGAGCTCAACACCGTCATCGGATTTTTACAGTCCAATCCGCAGGCTGAGACTCAGGCTGAAATTAAGAATAATCTCGTTACAGATTAAGAGCCCAGTCGCGTTAGAACCTGATTAGTAGTTTGCATTTTTATCTTTAGATTCTCAAGTAAGAAATTTTTTCAGGGGATCAAAGAAAGACCCTAGATTCCCGCCTGCACAAGATCAGGCGGGAATCTAGGGTCTTTGTTCGCATACGAATTAATTTTCTGCTCAATAGGCACTCAATCCTTCAGTCCGGAATCAAAAAAACGACGTTAAATATTCTGTCATTTCGCGCTAAAAGTATTTTCATCTATAAGTTCCCGCTGCAATATCTTCGTTAGTCTTCTTCACGCTAAGCTGATGTTATCTACACCAAGAACAACAGCTTTCATTTGATGCTGAGCTGTAATCAGAAGAATATACAAGCATTAAATAATGTATGGGCTAGCGTGAAAAAATTTATCTTGCAGGATTTAATTTGATTGGCATCAAATTTTTGATTTTAAAGGTATGAGATTATTAAGTATAGATTTTATATAAATATTTTATACAATTGAAAAGGAAAGAAAATGATGATTTCAAAAAAAAATACCGCCGCACTTGCTTTGGCAGTGCTGATTTGCCTGCCTGTGAGTTCCTTTGCCGTTGAGGCTTTCTCTGACAATAATGAAACTACTGGTTACGTAGGCTTGCAATGGTTTACTGAGGAAACCGCTTGGTTGCGTCCCAATATAGTCGCGGGTGTTCGTCATACGAAGACTGCTGCTGCCGACGCTAGAAGACGAGACCAAGGTGACGACTACTGATGATGGATGAGACGATGATGAGCCA
>CAIVDH010000183.1 GCA_903904635.1 uncultured Burkholderiales bacterium
CACTTTGGCAATGATTTGATCGATTTTTCTAAAGCCGATTTGTCGATTGAGGAAGGCTTCGACAGCCACTTCATTGGCAGCGTTCATCAGTGCCGCTGCACTGCCACCAGCACGTAACGCATCAAAAGCTAATTTTAAACACGGAAATTGCACATAATCAGGACTTCTGAAATTTAGCTGCGCAATCCTGGCAAGATCAATCGGCTCAACACCAGAATCAATACGTTCAGGATAAGCCAGCGCATGCGCAATCGGCGTGCGCATATCCGGATTGCCTAGCTGCGCCAGTACCGACCCATCTGCATACGACACCATGGAATGAATCACGCTCTGAGGATGTATAACCACTTCAATTTGATCCGGTGCCGCACCAAATAGCCAGTGCGCCTCTATGACTTCCAGACCTTTATTCATCATCGTTGCAGAATCAACGGAAATTTTTCGGCCCATCACCCAGTTAGGATGCGCCACGGCTTCCTCAGGCGTGACATCAGCCAAGCTCTCGACTGCACGATCAAGAAAAGGACCACCCGAAGCCGTCAATAAAATCTTGCGTATGCCATGCTGTGCAGGTGTGCGCCGGTAATCCAGCGGCAGGCACTGAAAAATCGCATTATGCTCACTATCAATAGGCAACAAACTTGCGCCGCTTTCCGCAATCGCATCCATGAAAAGCTGACCAGACATGACCAATGCTTCTTTGTTGGCCAACAAGATTTTTTTTCCGGCGCGTGCAGCTGCCAAAGTGGGTGGCAGACCGGCAGCACCAACTATCGCTGCCATGACAGCAGTGCATTCATTAGCAGTAGCGGCTGCACACAAGGCAGCTTCACCATAGGTGACTTCAGTATCAAGACCCGCATTTTTTAGCAGTGCAGCTAGTCTTGCAGCTGCATCAGCAGATCCGACTACAGCAACAGCGGGCTTAAATTGCACACATTGCGCTGCTAACTCATCAACCTTGCTGTGCGCAGTCAGTGCATGAATGCGGTAACGATCCGGATGCCGCGCCACCACATCCAGCGTCGATACACCGATAGAACCCGTTGCACCCAGTATCGTTATGGTTTGCATAGAGGTTTTCTCCGGTTACTTAAAGACCCAGGCTCGCGCCCAACAGCACAGCCAATGGCATCACAGGGATTAATGCATCAATGCGATCAAGCACACCGCCATGTCCGGGCAGCAAACGGCTGCTGTCCTTGACGCCGGCCCGGCGTTTCATCAGCGACTCAAACAAGTCGCCAACGATACTTGCAGCCACCAGCAAACTCATCAGTAGCACCCACAGCATCCAGCCATAATGCAGCAGCAGTTGCGCGGCAAATGTCGAAGCAAACGCCGGAATCTGGCTAGTAAGCCCAGCCAGCAACAACACCGTCGCCCAGCCACCTATGGCGCCCTCCCAGCTTTTGCCCGGCGAAATATGCGGCGCTAGCTTGCGCTTGCCAAAAGCTCGACCGACAAAATAAGCACCAATATCAGCTACCCAGACAATCGCCATCGCAGAAATCATAAAGATCGCAGAACGCGCAAACAATGCAGCGATCGCTATAAAACAACCGAGCAGTGCAAGCATATACACCAAGGTGAATAATCTTCCACGAGCACCATGTACATCAGGAAGACCGTATTTCAGTGCTGGCACAAACCGTAAGGTCCATATCAACACGCATAGTGCTGAAAGCGTGACAGGATTCACGTTAGTTTGATTGTTCAGTATTAACAGCAAAATCACGGCGAAAACTACTGCTAGCGGCAACGGATAGCGAACCTTGAAGAGCTTTAGACTTTCCCAGCATGCAGCGCCAAAAAAAACGGCCAATGTCAGCACGAAGGCCAATTGCGATCCTGAGCCCAGCACTAATCCCAGCAGCAGTAGTAAAGCAATGGCTGTAGCAATACGTGGTCCCAGCATCAGGAAGCTTTCCTGACCTCGACCAATTGCGCGCTGGTGCGCCCAAAACGTCGTTCGCGCTGCTGATAGGAAGCGATAGCTGCATCCAGCGCAGCGGCATCAAAATCGGGCCAGAAAATATCAGTGAAATAAAGTTCGGTGTAAGCGAGCTGCCACAACAGGAAATTAGAAATGCGTTGCTCACCGCCGGTACGTATGAACAAATCGGGTTCAGGCGCATAAGACATGGCCAGATGCGGAGCAAAATCCTGTTCGGCAAATTCAGTTTTGCCAGGCATGGCTTGCGCCATTTTACCCATCGCCTGCAACAAGTCCCAGCGGCCACCATAATTTGCGCAAATAGTGACAGTCAGTGCCGTATTCATCGCAGTGCGGCTCTCAGCAGTTGCGATTAATTCTTGCAGCGAAGCGTCAAAACGGGATAAATCACCCACAACTTTCAGCCGAATATTATTCGCGTTCATCTTGCTGACTTCGCGTTCCAGCGCGCTGACAAATAATCGCATCAGCATGGATACCTCATCCGGAGGACGGCGCCAGTTTTCTGAGCTGAATGCAAACAAGGTCAGGTAACGAATATTACGTTCCATGCACGCCTTGACAATGCCGCGGACAGCTTCAACCCCTTTTACATGGCCAGTCACTCTGGGCAAGTAGCGGGTAGTGGCCCAGCGACCGTTACCGTCCATGATGATCGCAACATGGCTGGGTACAGATGGGGCTGCCGGTATTTCCTGAGTCGAGCTGGAAAGGTCCATGTTTTGAGGGCGAGGTTTAATTCAGTTTTAAAAAACTGGCGTAAGTAAAATTTATCCTTCTGTTTACGCTATACGGTCAAGACTTCCTTCTCTTTATCGACCACCAGCTTGTCAATTTCAGACACAAACTTATCTGTCATCTTTTGCACTTCATCCTGAGTGCGACGCTCGTCATCTTCAGAGATCGCTTTATCTTTCAGCAGTTTTTTTAACCCCTCGTTTGCATCGCGACGGATATTACGAATCGCAATTTTTGCGTCTTCTGCTTCGCTTTTGACGAGCTTAACCATTTCTTTGCGACGTTCTTCCGTCAATGCCGGTGTCGGCACACGTATCAACTCGCCCTGCGTAGAAGGGTTCAAACCCAGATCCGCATCGCGTATCGCCTTCTCTATGTTGGCCAGCATCTTTTTTTCCCATGGCTGTACGCCTATGGTACGGGCATCAATCAGCGTCACGTTGGCCACTTGCGTGATTTGCGTGGGCGTGCCGTAGTAATCAACCATCACATGATCCAGGATGCCGGTATGCGCACGCCCAGTACGAACCTTAGCCAAATCTGCCTTCAGGGTTTCGATGGATTTGTGCATTTTCAAATCTGTATTTTTTTTGATGTCAGCGATCGTCATGCTGCTCTCCTTCAAAACGGGATGATAGATTGTTAGCGTTACCGGTTTGTATACCGGCACAATTTTTTTATCAGACGTGTACCAGTGTACCTTCGTCTTCACCCATCACCACGCGCAGTAATGCACCGGGCTTGATGATGGAGAATACCTTGATCGGCAATTTTTGATCACGGCAAAGCGCAAAAGCGGTTGCGTCCATCACCTGCAAATGCTTGGCAATGGCTTCATCAAAACTGATGGTCGCATAGCGCGTAGCCGTCGGGTCTTTCTTCGGATCTGCACTGTATACACCATCGACCTTGGTCGCCTTGAGCACGACTTGGGCACCGATCTCGGCGCCACGTAATGCAGCAGCGGTATCCGTAGTAAAAAATGGATTGCCGGTGCCAGCCGCGAAGATGACGATTTTGCCCTCTTCCATATATTGCAGTGCTTTTGGTCGCACATAGGGCTCAACAACTTGTTCTATACCGATGGCAGACATTACACGCGCGACGATACCAGCCTGGCGCATGGCATCGGCCAGTGCCAACGAATTCATCACGGTGGCAAGCATGCCCATGTAATCAGCAGTAGCGCGGTCCATACCTTGTGCGCCGGGCGCTACGCCACGAAAAATATTGCCGCCACCGATAACAATGGCGATTTCTACGCCTAGCTTTGCCACGTCAGAGACGTCAGCCACCATACGTTCTATGGTAGGGCGATTAATGCCATACGGGTCGTCGCCCATCAAGGCTTCGCCTGAGAGTTTCAGAAGGACACGTTTATAAGCAGGTGTGGTCATGTGTCAGGCTCCAGGGGTGATACAAATTGCAATATGAATCATGTCTTGTAAGCAGCCGCTATTTTACCGGTTGCTACTCGATTTTCGAACTATGCTGCAAACAGTCAAAAAACGATATGCAAAAAAATAAGTAGTCAAAAAAACGGGCCTCTCGGCCCGTTTGGTGTTGCCTGTTTCTTAAGCCTGTTTGGCTGCAGCGACTTGCGCTGCTACCTCTGCTGCAAAATCGTCTTGCTTTTTCTCTATGCCTTCACCAACAACAAACATTGTGAACGCTTTAACCGATGCATTGCTGGCCTTAAGCATTTGCTCAACAGTTTGCTTGTCGTTTTTGACAAACTGCTGATTGAAAAGCGAAACTTCTTTAAGAAATTTCTGTACTGAACCCTCTACCATTTTGGTGGCGATATCAGCCGGCTTACCAGATTCAACTGCCTTCAGATGTGCAACCGAACGTTCTTTTTCGATCAGATCAGCCGGTACTTGTTCAGATGAAAGCGCTACAGGCTTCATGGCAGCAATATGCATCGCAACATCTTTGCCTACCTGCTCATCAGCCGCGTCAAACTCAACCATTACACCGATACGAGTACCGTGCAGGTAAGCCGTCAGCTTGGCATTGGTCTCAAAACGCTTGAAACGACGTATCGACATGTTTTCGCCTATGCGACCCACCAGCGCCGCACGCTGCTCTTCTACTGTCTTGCCATCCAGCGGCAATGCACCCAGAGCGGCTACGTCGGCGGGATTATGCTCAGCAACCAGCTTGGAAACATCGGCCGAGAATTTTAGGAAATCATCATTTTTGGTCACGAAATCAGTTTCGCAATTGACTTCAACTAACGCACCAACTTTACCGGCGATGTGCGAAGCAACAACGCCTTCTGCGGTAATACGGGAAGCGGCTTTCGATGCCTTGCTACCCAGCTTTACACGCAGAATTTCTTCCGCACGTTCCATGTCGCCATCGGCCTCTGTCAATGCTTTTTTGCATTCCATCATAGGCGCGTCCGTCTTTGCGCGCAGTTCGCCCACCATTGCTGCAGTAATTGCCGCCATCTTCATTCTCCTAAACTAGGGACGCCATACGGCTATCCCGATAAACAATTATTCAAACAAGTATTCAAATTTTTTAACTCGAAAAAAAGGGGCTAACCGCTGTTGCCCCAATTTTCCCGTCTGGCATATTAAGCAAGACTGATCAGGCAGGATCAGGCTCAGGCCTGATCGTTTACCTCAACAAACTCGTCAGCACCAGCTTTAACTGATTCAACAATGTTGTTAACCGCATTAGCGCGGCCTTCAAGAATCGCATCAGCCACACCGCGTGCATACAGAGTGATCGCTTTTGATGAGTCATCATTACCTGGAATGATGTAATTCACGCCAGCTGGTGAGTGATTCGTGTCAACTACGCCGATAACTGGAATGCCCAGTTTAGCGGCCTCAGTAATCGCGCCTTTGTGATAGCCAACGTCTATGACGAAAATTGCGTCTGGAACACCGCCCATATCCTTGATACCGCCTATGGATTTTTGCAGCTTGATCATTTCACGGCTGAACATCAGGCCTTCTTTTTTCGACAGCTTTTCTACTGAGCCATCAGCAATTGACGCTTCCATTTCTTTTAAGCGTTTGATCGAAGTTTTGATGGTCTTGAAATTGGTGAGCATGCCGCCCAGCCAGCGCTGATCCACAAACGGTACACCAGCACGTTGCGCTTCGGCTGCGATAATTTCACGCGCCTGGCGCTTAGTACCCACCATCAGGATGGTGCCACGATTGGAAGAAAGCTGACGGATATACTTCATCGCCTCCTGGTACATGCCCAGGGTTTTTTCCAGATTGACGATATGAATTTTATTGCGATGACCGAAAATATACGGGGCCATCTTAGGGTTCCAGAAGCGGGTTTGGTGACCAAAATGGACACCAGCTTCCAGCATTTCACGCATGGTAACTGACATATTCTTCTCCAGGGTTAA
>CAIVDH010000184.1 GCA_903904635.1 uncultured Burkholderiales bacterium
ATCTTGCCTGAGCCACGACTACGCGGCCACAAACCCACACCTTGATGAGGCCAGCGATGCCCACTCTGCAACCCTTCCAGAATGAATCCGACAGCATCACTATTGGCGACCTGACGATTGAAAACCGGACCGATCAGCTAGAGAGTTATGGATCACTATCCATTGCGCGCGACCAGAACGGACTTAAGCAGGCGCTGGAGCTGAAAAAAATAATTGATGACGCAGTCGCGCATTTGCAGGCAACGCCAGATTTACCTGAAATAGTCACTTTTCGCCCTATGGATAGTGTGGACAATCCTTTTCAGTAAAATAGTTCAGGGGCGCGCCCCACTCACTCAACGCACTCCCCGCAAAACTGTCATACTGACGGCCGTTCCCCACCCTGATAGTAAACATGACGGCAGCTCCGCCCAATCTGCGCTCACCCGCCCGTTTTCGGCCCGATTTAAAACCGGCGCCGTTCTTGCCTATGTCACGTGCAGAAATGCAAACACTGGGCTGGGATAGTTGTGATGTCATTTTGGTTACAGGCGATGCCTATATCGATCATCCCAGCTTTGGTATGGCATTAGTCGGTCGACTGCTAGAGGCGCAAGGCTTTCGGGTGGGCATATTGTGTCAGCCAGACTGGCTTTCTGCGGAGCCGTTCCGCGCGCTGGGCAAGCCCAATTTGTATTTCGGTATCACGGCGGGCAACATGGATTCCATGATCAACCGCTATACGGCTGATCGCAAAATCCGCTCTGACGATGCTTACACAGCAGGCGGCGCACCCAATAAACGTCCTGACCGCGCCGTGACTGTGTATGCACAGCGCGCCCGTGAAGCTTTTCCTGATACCGCCATCATCATCGGCAGTATCGAAGCTAGCCTGCGCCGCATTGCCCATTACGACTACTGGTCAGACAAAGTACGGCGCTCTGTGCTGCCTGATTCGAAAGCAGATCTGCTCATCTTCGGCAATGCCGAACGCGCACTTGTTGCGCTCACCCACAGACTGGCAGCTGGTGAGTCCGTCAAAACCATACGCGATTTACGTGGCACCGCTTTCATGGTTGCGCGTAACTGGAAACCCGCTGATGACTGGAGCGAAATCGATTCAACCCGTGTAGACACGCCAGGCAAAATTGAGCCACATCAAAATCCGTATGAAATGAAAGAGAAAGAGCCGGCGGTATGTGGCACGGATCAGGCCAAGGTCGAGCCCGTAGCACAGCCCATCAAACTGATGTCGCGTGAAGAGCGGCTGGCGCAGCAAAAAGAGATACGCGAAAAAAGTGTGGTGCGTCTGCCGGCGTATGAATCGGTAATGAATGATCCGCTAAACTATGCCCATGCCTCACGCGTATTTCATCTGGAATCCAACCCCGGCAATGCACGCGCAATGGTGCAGGCGCATGGTGAACGGGATGTCTGGCTTAATCCGCCGCCATTACCACTAGCGATGGATGAGATGGACCATGTTTATGATTTACCCTATGCGCGTGCACCCCATCCGTCATATGGCAATGCAAAAATTCCTGCATGGGACATGATTCGTTTTTCAGTCAATATCATGCGCGGCTGTTTTGGAGGCTGTACATTTTGCTCTATCACGGAGCATGAAGGCCGCATTATTCAAAGCCGCTCCGAGCCATCGATATTGCGCGAGATTGAACTCATACGCGATAAGACCAAAGGTTTTACCGGCACCATTTCCGATCTGGGTGGGCCCACTGCCAATATGTACCGGCTGGCCTGCAAAGACAAAACCGTAGAAGAATCCTGCAGACGTCTGTCGTGCGTGTATCCGACCATTTGCTCTAACCTGAATACGGACCACAGCAAACTAATACAACTGTATCGTCGTGCACGCGATATTCCGGGTGTGAAAAAAATTCTGGTCAGTTCTGGTCTGCGCTATGACTTGGCTGTACGTTCGCCTGAATATGTCAAAGAACTGGTGACACATCATGTGGGTGGACTACTCAAGATCGCACCAGAACATTCTGAAGAAGGCCCGCTGTCAAAAATGATGAAGCCGGGTATGGGCTCGTATTACCGCTTCAAAGAATTATTCGACAAATATTCAAAAGAAGCCGGCAAAGAGCAATATCTGATTCCGTATTTCATCGCTGCACATCCGGGCACTACAGATGAAGACATGCTGCATCTAGCGCTATGGTTAAAGCAAAATGATTTCAGGCTGGACCAGGTACAGACTTTTCTGCCCACGCCTATGGCAATGGCAACAACGATGTATCACACGCGTAAAAATCCACTACGCAAAATCAGCCAGGATTCTGAAACAGTTGAGACACCGCGCCTGGGCAAAACACGCCGTCTGCATAAGGCATTATTGCGCTATCACGATCCGGCCAACTGGGAAGCCATACGCGAAGGTTTACAGCGCATGGGCAGAAGCGATCTGATTGGTAATGGTCCACAGCATCTGGTGCCACGTACCGATGCAGCTGGTGCAAAACGCCAGCAGCGCCACCCCAAAGATGCAACACCGCCATTAAATCAACTGGCGAAAAAATTTGGCCAGAATAAGCCACGCCCCGGTGGTGCTGTCACACGCAAACGCTAACGTTCTACGAATAAAAAGACCCCTGAAATTCAGGGGGTAGATCACAAGCCTCAAACCAGCGACGAGGAAGAATCAGAAGAGTGATCCAATTCGATTTGATCTCCTTCATCCACGCCATGCGCGCGTAATACCTGGACTGCCCAGTTGTGACCCTGCTTTTTTGCAATGCATAAGGCTTGCTCAAAGTCTTTCATATCACGCGTTGAAATTCTTCTTGGCCATGCGTCATCCGCAAATCTTAATGCTCGTTCCATTTTAATCTCTGCCCGAGATTCATTAGGATCGACCTTGCCAGTCAAGCCAAATCGAAAAGCTTCATCGACTTGCTTTGCACGCTTTGGATACACTTGCTCATCGCAAGCATTGATGTCACTACCAGACTTGAAATATGGTTTGCCTGAAAACTCATATTGGGCAGCGCGGGACTTTATACGACTGCTAATCCGGCTGTAAATTAATTCCTCAACAATTGCGGAACGCCCGAAATACGCTGCCCATTTGAGTGGGGTGTATTTATTAAAGTCTGCCAAGTGTGCATTAGCGCCATTTTCCAATAAGAGTTTGACAATTTTTGCATGGCCCGCTTTTGTTGCAACGATCAATGGCGTGTCGCCTGCTTTATTTCGCTTATTCAAATCAGCACCAAAGTAAATCAGGGACTCTGCAAGATCCGGGCGACCAGCTCCTGGATTTTTAGCCTCGAATTTTTTGGTACGCAGTTTTACCACTTTAGTTAAAGCGGTTTCGCCATCAAAATCATGTGCATTAATATCAAATTGATGCTGAAAATAAATCAATATTTTATTTAATTGCTTGCCGTCTCCGATATCAGCAAAATTTAAAAATTTATTTTGCATTTCTTCATTCGTGAGAAATAATTTTTTTGACACTTGATTGGCGTACGAAGATGGCTTAAAACCTGGCATATCGCTATCAACAGGTGAGCTCAATGTTGATCTTGCTTCCAGAATCGGCTCTGATGATTCTATTTCTTTACTATTTTGTAACTGGTGAGTAAACAATTTTTTAGGATTTTCTGCAATTGATCGACTCTTCATTTTCAGATTAGCTGATTTACTCGTCTCACTGTTCCATGTTTTTACTTGAAGAGTATCTGGAATTACCGTGGAAGTGTATTGTTGGGATGTAGAGTTATGTATGCTGTTTAACTGATTACTAGGCAGAGTTGGATTCATAGGAATAGTAAAATTAATCGATAAATGTTTTGCATTAATCAGATTGAAAAATGCTCACTTGAGTACCTATTAACTTAGGATTGTTCCGATGACCAGCGTACTACACAAGCAAAAACAGCTGATGCAAAACAAAATACTGTTCGATCACAGGTAACCTGTTACAGACTTGGCGCAACCACACCATGTGTATCAACAAATGCTGTTTGAATTGTAAAGGCCTGAAAAGCCTATTAGGGTTGGTGCAGTTTTTATGTCGAAAGAAACGGCAATGCGAAGAAGAAAAATGAGATGGTGGGAAGTGCTGGTTTCGAACCAGCGACCTATCGCGTGTGAGGCGATCGCTCTACCCCTGAGCTAACCTCCCGGGCCGGCTAAAATTATCGCATAACCACTAGCGCGTTATCAATCGGCCGTCAGCTGTCGCCACAGACAGGTCCCTTTTACTTCCTTGTCCAGATTTTTTAATACGGCCTCATGTGCGTCAAGCTCGGTTTGCATAGGTGCCAATAAAATTATGTCAGCAATTTTCGTCTGTCCGCCCTGCCCATCTGCGCCGATTTCATCCATTTCCAAATCCATGGTCAGGCTATCTTGCCCACGTGTCATGGCCAGGTAAACTTCTGCAAGCAATTCAGCATCAAGCAAGGCACCATGCAGTGTGCGGTGTGCGTTTGATATACCGTAACGATCACAAAGCGCATCAAGTGAATTGCGTTTGCCCGGGTGCAGCTCTTTAGCCTGCTGCAGGGTATCCGTGATTTTTTTTACCTGGCTGGTGAAATTTGGC
>CAIVDH010000185.1 GCA_903904635.1 uncultured Burkholderiales bacterium
AATAGGTGGAATTCATGGCAGACCGATAGAATTAATTGAACGAGATGATCAAGCAAATAATGAGATCGGAGCACGAATAGCCGAAGAAATGGTGCGCACAAAAGTTCTTGCAACAATAGGCATCGTTAATACTGGCGTAGCACTCGCATCAATTGATCTGTACCAGCAGGCAAAAATTCCTTTGATTATCGCGGTTTCTACAGGCACCGCACTTACAAAAAAATTCGCACCACCCGCAGCTAGGGAAAATTTTATTTTCAGGGTATCGCCAACTATTGATTTAGAAGCACGAATGCTGGTTGCAGATCTTAATCGACGAGGCATAAAACAAGTCGCTATTCTGGCTGATGCAACGCCCTATGGTGAAGCTGGGCTAAATGCATTTTCTGAACATGCCAGACTGGCAGGACTGAACCTGAGTTCTCAATTACGATTCAAAATCGGTGATTCTGATATGAGCAGTCAGTTACTAAAGGCCCGTCAGGCTGGTGCACAGGCAATAGTTGCATGGGGCATAGGACCAGAGTTAGCAGCAATCGCACGCGGGGTGCAGGCGATGGGATGGAAAATACCGCTAATGGGCAGCTGGACATTTTCCATGCGCAGTTTTATTGACGGTGCAGGGCAAGCAAGTGAAGGTGCGTTGATGCCCCAAACATTTATTCAAGATGCAGGCTCGACAGCAAAAAATAGCTTTTTACTTTCATACAAGCGTAGCTTTAAGACCGACTTGATACCTTCACCGATGAGTGCTGCGCAAGGATATGATGGCATGCATTTATTGGCGCTGGCATTGCGTCAGGCTCCAGTAATTAATGCTGCAACTATACGAGCAGCGCTGGAAGATTTAAATCTCCGTTATCAAGGCGTTATCACCAGTTACGATAAACCGTTTAATGCAGCAGATCATGATGCCATTACACCAAATATGATGGTTATGGGTAAAGTGGTAGCAGGCAGGGTTGATTACGCCTACCAAGATGACCAACAGCGCAGCGCATTAATGCGTATCAAGCAAAAAGGAAATTAACCTAATTTGTTTTGGATACGTAGTTATCATCGTTAATTAATACGATCGTGCTTTTCTGTTGTATAGTATCTTGCTATCAATATTTGATAATCTGTATAGACCAAAAAAACTGGAGAAAAGTTCTATGAGCGCTGCCTACCAAAAGCACGATGCCATTGCCGTCATCACTCTCAATAATCCGCCCGTAAATGGACTAGGTCATGCCACCCGTAGTGGCATAGTGGAAGGGATTAACAAAGCACTTGAAGATGATAGCGTAAAGGCCATCGTATTGATTGGCGCAGGCAAAGCGTTTTCCGGTGGTGCAGATATTCGTGAATTTAATACACCCAAAGCCATGCAAGAACCTTCCTTGCATACAGTCATCCGTATTGTTGAAGAATCCACCAAGCCGGTAATTGCAGCCATACATGCAGTAGCAATGGGCGGCGGGCTGGAACTAGCGCTGGGTTGTCATTATCGCGTTGCAATCCCTGGCGCACAGATAGCATTACCTGAAGTTAAACTTGGCATCCTGCCTGGAGCCGGTGGTACCCAAAGGCTTCCAAGGGTCTTAGGTCTAGAAGCAGCATTAAATATGATTGTCTCTGGCACACCCGTAATGTCAGAAAAATTAGCTAGTACAAAATTATTTGATCAAATGATAGAAGGCGACCTGCTACAAGGCGCACTTAGTTTTGCAACCAAAGTATTCGATGTTCGGCCTTTACCTAAAGTACGCGATATTAAAATTAAGCATGTTAATGCTGAAGGATATCTGCAGTTCGCTCGCAATACAGTTCGTGTCGTAGCTGGCCCATTTCCAGCGCCGCTAAAATGTGTCGACGCCGTTGCTGCTGCCGTATCGTCCAAGAAATTTGATGATGGTTTGAAAATAGAACGCGAGTTATTTCTTGAATTAGTACAGACAGATGAATCCAAAGCGCTACGGCATGCATTTTTTGGCGAACGAGCAGCCAGCAAAATACCCGATGTGCCAGCAGATAC
>CAIVDH010000186.1 GCA_903904635.1 uncultured Burkholderiales bacterium
CGGCAGAATTTAGACGCGTGCATCAGTTCAATGTGTTTACCGTGAATACCCCGGTGCAGCATGGGCTGACTACCTACATGCAAGATCCTGTGCCGTATATTGAACTGTCACATTTTTATCAGCACAAGCGCGATCTGTTCAGAGCAGGCTTGGCCAATACGCGCTTCAAATTATTGCCATCAAACGGCACGTATTTTCAATGCGCAGATTATTCAGCAATTTCAACGATGCCAGAAGCAGAGTTCTGCACCTGGCTGACCACTGAAATTGGTGTGGCCGCCATTCCGATTTCAGCGTTTTATCAAGCACCCCATGAGTCAGGCATCGTGCGGTTTTGCTATGCGAAAAAAGATCAGACATTGCGCACGGCATTAGAGCGGCTGGCGCAGTTATAAAAATTTCGCGTGCTGCTATGACTGTCTGTTAAGACGATAGTCTTGCCGATTTTAGTAAAAGACACTGGGTTCCGGCCTGCGCCGGAACGACGTTTGTGATGTAGACGATTTCCACTCAACCACCGTCATCCCGGCGCAGGCCGGGATCCAGTGCCGTTATACCAGCTTCGAACAAGCCCATACACGGACTCAACCAACCACGCTTTATTTAGCGTTAGCTTTCGCTTTCGCTTCTGCAATCCAAAGCGTCATCGCTTCGCGGTTCGCTTTACGATCAATATCAATTTTTTGCACAGTCGGTCTCTGTGCAAGCATCTTCACATAGTCGCGTACCGGATAATCTGCCAGCATATCTTCGCCATAAATAATTTTTGACGCCGACCCTACCATGGGCAAATGTGCCAATGCAGCGCAATCAGCCATCGTGAATGTATCGCCGGCGATGTAGGGCGAAAATTTCACTAGCTTGCCAAAAGCAGCCGCATTCCGCTTCAACTGCTTGCCTACCCTTAGCTTAATGTCATCCGAGACTTTGCCACCAAAAAAAGCCTCGCCATACAGTTCACGCGCAACCAGCTCCAAATGAAGTTCAATAAACTGTATTAACTGCCTGACCGCAGCTCTGTCCCACGGATCGGCCGGCAACAGCGGCTTTTGCGGATAAGCGTCCTCCACATAATCCAGCATGGGCTGAGACTCGATCAGAACCTTGTCATCCATCTCGAAATAAGGAATTTTCCCCAATGGTGATTTAGCTAACAGCGCAGGCGAACGATCCACCCAGACTAATTTCTCTGCGAAAGGCACTTCTTTTTCCAGCAACGCCAGTTTGACTTTGTTGTAGTAGTTACTCGCAGCGAAACCGCAAAGTGTGAGCATACTGTCTCCTTGATTAATACATTAATGTTGTCGATATGGCAGCGTGAGACTCTACTGCTATGGGGTTACAATGCAGGACATAAAAATACGACCGTACTTATTATCCCTGAAATCCTTCACACCAATTCATTTCCCTGCCCATGTCTGCTGAACTGTTGGCCTCGCGCCGTGATGCAACGCTAATTCTGACCTTATCCAACCCCGGCGCAAAAAATGCGCTGCATCCGGATATGTATGCCGCCGGCATTGAAGCCTTGGCAACGGCCGAGCGCGATCATGACATACGCGCAGTGGTGTTAACGGGTGCCGATAATTTTTTCTGCGCCGGAGGCAATCTTAATCGTCTGCTTGCCAATCGCGCTCAAGAACCTGCCGTACAAGCCGAATCCATCAACCAGCTGCATAGCTGGATAGAAGCCATACGCGATTGTCCCAAGCCTGTGATCGCCGCCGTCGAAGGTGCTGCTGCTGGCGCAGGCTTTTCGCTGGCACTGGCATGCGACTTGATCGTCTCCGGTCATGCCACAAAATTCGTCATGGCCTATGTGAAAGTGGGCCTCACACCGGATGGCGGTGCGTCATGGTTTTTGTCGCAGGCGCTACCCCGTCAACTGGCCACAGAAATTATCATCGAAGGCAAGCCCGTAACCGCTACCAAATTGCATCAGGCCGGGCTCGTCAATCGCGTTGTAGCAGATGGCCAGGCACTGTCTGATGCGCTGGACTGGAGCGATGAGCTCGCTGCGCTCTCACCGCATGCAGTAGAAAATATCAAAGGCTTGATGCGCGAAGCATCAGGCAATAACCTGCAACAGCAATTCGAAGCAGAAAAAAATAGTTTCGTCGCCAGCTTGCATCACCGCGATGGGCTAGAAGGCATTACCGCCTTCCTGGAAAAAAGAAAG
>CAIVDH010000187.1 GCA_903904635.1 uncultured Burkholderiales bacterium
CAAGGATTCGAACCTTGGACCCCCTGGTCCCAAACCAGGTGCGCTACCGGGCTGCGCCACACTCCGAAGAGCGAAATTATAACTCAATCATAGCCACTGAGTCACTGATTTTGTTAATCAACATGTCATACCCTGACTTCTGCAGCAATCTGTTCCGCAAGACTTAACGCCAGAACGGCATCACGGGCTTCCACCATCACTCTGACTAACGGCTCTGTACCTGAAGCACGGATCAGCACACGCCCCGCGCCCACCAGCTTTGCATCTGCGCGTTCTTTGGCAGCCATGACTCTGGCATTTTTCTGCCAATCAAAGCCTGGCTGCACTTTGACGTTGATTAGGGTCTGTGGCCACAGCGTCATTGATGCTGTACTTTGCGCCAAAGTCTGGTTACTGCGCCGCAGTGCGGATAACACCTGCAGCGCCGAGACGATGCCGTCTCCGGTGGTATGTTTGTCCAAAAATAGCAAATGACCCGAGCCTTCGCCACCAACCAGCCAGCCGCGCTCTTGCAAGACTTCCAGCACGTAACGGTCACCCACTTTGGCGCGCGCGAAACCCACGCCCATTTCCAACAATGCGCTCTCTACTGCCATATTAGTCATCAGCGTGCCGACGGCGCCATCCAAACCGCCATTGGCAAGCCGGTCTTTTACCATTACATAGAGCAGCTCATCGCCGTTATAAATCCGGCCACTGGCGTCAACCATCAGCAAACGGTCGGCGTCTCCATCCAGCGCAATGCCCAAGTCTGCCTGCTGCGCCTTCACAGCCGCCGATAAGGTTTCGGGGTGGGTGGCACCGTATTGGTCATTGATATTGAGACCATTGGGTTGGTTGCCAATCGCGATAACTTCAGCGCCGAGTTCATGAAATACATCGGGTGCAATATGGTAAGCCGCACCATGAGCGCAATCTACAACCAGCTTCATGCCACGCAGGTCCAACTCGCTGGGGAAAGTGCTCTTGCAAAATTCTATATACCGGCCGCGCGCATCGTCTAGCCTTCTGGCCTTGCCAAGCTTTTCTGATGAGACGCATACCATTTCTTTGTCCAGCTCAGCCTCGATCGCTGCCTCAATGGAGTCCGGTAATTTATTGCCCTGAGCAGAAAAAAACTTGATGCCATTATCGTGAAAAGGATTATGCGAAGCCGAGATGACCACCCCTGCCGATAATCGCAGCGCACGCGTCAGATAGGCCACCGCAGGGGTAGGCACGGGGCCTGCTAGCATCACATCAACACCCGCAGCGGCAAAACCTGCTTCGAGCGCGGCTTCAAGCATGTAGCCGGAAATTCGTGTGTCTTTGCCTATCAAGACCGTCGGTCGTGTAGCGCTAATTGATCCGGATGACCCTGCCTGCGCCAGCACTTTGCCAGCCGCATAGCCCAGCCGCATCACAAAATCAGGCGTGATCGGTGCGGAACCTACCCGTCCGCGTATGCCATCAGTACCAAAATATTTTCTTGTCATTTCATTCCGTTTTTATGTTTTTTTGCGTTGTCTGTTCTGCTGCCTGCCAGATTTTTAGCGCATCAACTGTTTCGGCTACATCATGCACCCGCAATATGCGTGCGCCATTTATTGCTGCCAATAATGCAGCTGCTACGCTACCAACCATGCGCTGCTCCAATGGTTTGCCCGTGATCTGGCCTATCATGCTTTTGCGCGACAAACCGGCCAACAGTGGCATCTGCAGATCAGACTGGATTTTGCCTATCTGCGCTAACAGCGCCAAATTATGCGCCAGCGTTTTGCCAAAACCAAAGCCGGGATCGATGCAAAGCCGGTTGGCTGCAATACCTGCAACTTTTGCAGCGGCAATGCGCTCTTCGAGAAAGGCGCTCACCTCTGCCACCACATCGGCATAACGCGGCTCTTGCTGCATGGTTTGCGGATCACCCTGCATGTGCATGATACATAATGCACAGTCGCTGTCGCTGACTGCGCTTAAAGCCCCTGCGCTACGAAATCCTTCGATGTCATTGATCATATCAATACCCGCATCAATTGCTGCGCGCATGACCATGGGTCTGCGGGTGTCAAGCGAGATTGGTTTGCCGCAATCTCGCAAGGCGTAAATAACCGGCATTACCCTTCTTAATTCTTCTTCTTCAGGCACTGCAGGCGAACCGGGCCGGGTTGATTCACCGCCGATATCAATAATGTCCGCACCTTCGGCGATCATGTTTTCTGCATGGGTTATTGCCAAGTCCAGCGTGGCATGCAAGCCACCATCAGAAAATGAATCGGGCGTGACATTGAGTACGCCCATTACCAGCGGACGAAAATTTTCGCCTTTCATGGTCAGACGATAACGACCGCATTGCAAATCAGTCATGCTATTTTTTTGATTTTAAAAAGTATAAATAAAGATTATTCAGAAATGCTCGGTACAAAGAAAAAGGGCGAGGATCACTCCTCACCCAATTGCTTAGTGGCTGTTAAGCCGGCATAAAATTATCAGGCCGGTGCTGTCGCAGGTGCAACACCACCGCCGGTAGAACCATCCGTAGTGCGCGGAGGTGGTATACCCGCTTTAGGCGGACGCGGCTCGCGACCTTCCATGATGTCGTTGATCTGATCTGCATCGATGGTTTCCCACTCAAGCAGGGTCTTGGCCATCAGTTCGACTTTTTCTTTATTCCGTTCCAGCAGACTGCGTGACAAAGCATATTGCTGATCCAAAATGTTGCGAATTTCAGTATCGACTTTTTGCTGCGTAGCTTCCGATACAGTCTTGGCAGCACTACGTCCAAAGTAACCATCTTGCTCAGTATCTTCGTACACCATGGTGCCGAGTGATTCAGACATACCGTAACGAGTCACCATTGCACGAGCGAGCTTGGTAGCACGTTCGAAGTCGTTGGAAGCACCAGTCGACATTTGATTCATGAAAATCTCTTCTGAAATGCGGCCTGCAAACAGGATGGCGATTTCTTCCAGCATTTTATCTTTGTACATGTTCACACGATCATGCTCAGGCAATTGCCAGGTCAGACCTAATGCAAAACCGCGCGGCATGATGGTCACTTTATGAACCGGA
>CAIVDH010000188.1 GCA_903904635.1 uncultured Burkholderiales bacterium
CAGCCTGTCTGTGGCAGCCTGCATGGACGCAGATTTTTTCCATGCGCGTATAAACAGCGTGCTGGCTATTGCCACGGCAGCGGCGAGTAAATGCCAGTAACTGACGAATTGATCAGACATCCAGATCACCACACGGGTTGGTAACGGCAGTTCTGCACCAAAGCTGGCAAACACGCCCTTGAATGCCGGCACCACCCAGATCATGATGACTGCTGTAACAAGAAAAGCTACCACCATAATCGCCAGCGGATACGTCAGCGCCGAACGTATCTTGCCTTTGATGGCCAGTGTTTTTTCTTTGTAAGTGGCAAGCCGCGCCAATAATTCTTCGAGTATGCCGGCCTGCTCGCCAGCTGCGACCAGATTGCAAAACAGCGTATCGAAATATTGCGGATGACGACGAAATGCCTGATTCAGACTTGTGCCAGTTTCAACATCGCTGCGTATGTCTTGCAGCAAGCGCGAGACCGAGGGATTGGCATGACCGCGCGAGACAATATCAAATGACTGCAGCAGCGGTACACCTGCCTTCAACATGGTTGCCAGCTGCCGGGTAAACATACAAATATCTTTTGCTGTAATTTTTTTCCCGCGCGTATAGCGTTTCTTTTTAATCTGTACGACCGTGATACCTTGCCTGCGTAAAACTACGGACACACTGGCCGTGCCTTCAGCGCGTAATTCGCCTTGCATGGGACGACCGTTTTTATCCTTGCCTTCCCATGCATATACAGTTCCTGTGTTGCTTGCAGGTGTTCTTGCTGTTGTGGCCATGCGATGCTCCGGTTTAGTTATTTGTGCAGCCCAGAATTTCTTCGAGACTAGTCATGCCCTGCCTGACTTTCATCAGGCCTGATTGCCGTAAGGTCTTGACGCCATCGCGTCTGGATTGCACTTCAATTTCCAGCGCAGTACCCTGACTGAGTATGATTTTTTCTATCTCTGTCGAGATGGGCATCACCTGATAAATACCGACCCGACCTTTGTAGCCCGTGTCATTGCAGCGTTCGCATCCGCGTGGCCCGAAGGCAGTCCAGCCTTCATCGAAATCTTGTTCTTCAAAACCAGCATCAATTAAGGTTGCGCGATCAAAAATGACGGGCTCTTTACAGCTACATAATTTACGCGCCAGCCTTTGCGCCGTAATCAGATTGACTGCAGAAGCAATATTGAAAGGTGCGACACCCATGTTGATTAAGCGTGTCAGTGTGGCCGGTGCATCATTGGTATGCAGGGTAGAAAAAACCATGTGTCCGGTCTGCGCGGCCTTGATGGCAATATCGGCTGTTTCCAGATCACGAATTTCACCGACCATGATGATGTCCGGATCTTGTCGCAGGAAAGCTTTTAATGCGACCGGAAAAGTTAAGCCGGCTCGATCATTAATATTCACCTGATTGACACCGGGCAGATTAATTTCTGCCGGATCTTCGGCGGTGGCAATATTAATGCCGGGCTGATTAAGAATATTTAAACAGGTATACAGTGAGACGGTTTTACCCGAGCCAGTTGGGCCGGTAACCAGCACCATGCCATAGGGGCGCTGTATAGCTTCCATCAACATGATTTTCTGATCGGGTTCATAGCCGAGTGCATCTATGCCCAGCGTAGCCTGACTGCCATCAAGAATACGCATGACGATTTTTTCGCCAAATAAAGTGGGCAGCGTCGACACACGAAAATCAATGCTGCGCGTGGCTGATACAGAGAGCTTCATGCGCCCGTCTTGCGGCACACGTTTTTCTGCAATGTCGAGTCTGGAAATAACCTTGATGCGTGAAGCAAGTTTTTCTTTAATAGCCAGCGGTGGTTGCGCGATTTCACGCAACACGCCATCTATGCGAAAACGAATACGATAAAATTTTTCAAATGGTTCGAAGTGCAAATCCGATGCGCCCATATTGATCGCATCAGTCAAAATTTTCTGTAGAAAGCGGACTACTGGTGCATCATCAATTTCACTACTACTATCGGCAGTATCTGACTGCGATTCAGTTTCAGTAATGAAGTCTATGCTGTCCAAGTCATCACCGATTAATTCAGTGAGATTTTGCTCGGCACTTTGCCCCAGTTTATTTAACCATTCCAGTAATTGCGGAAGCGCCACGACGATAGGCTCGACCGGCAATCCGGTTTGAAACTTCACCTGGTCAAGCGCCTGAATTTGGGTAGGATCGGCAATCGCCACAGCGAGTTTATTGTCGCGCTTGGCTAGTATGATCACGCGCTGGCTTTGCATTAGCCGTACATCAATAATTTTTTCAGGAAGATACTGCGGGTTGAGGGTGGATAAATCTAACAGCGGGCAGGAATAAGTTTGGGAGCAAAATTCTGCTAGTGATGTGGCATCCATCAGCCGGCTTTTTAGTAAAGCATCTATAAAGGGAATTTTTTCAGTAATACTGCTGCGAGAAATTGTGTCAATTTGCTGCGTGTTGAGCAAATTTGCATGATGCAGCGCGCGCGGTAGGCCAGAGTAAGGGGATGGCTGTGAAATAGTGTTCGACATAATGTGCGAGATGGAGTCAGAAATACAGGCCCGGTTTCTATATCGCCGCTGGTATTACAAGCGGCGATATAGAACGAGCGCGTAAATTACCTCTGTCGCAGAAAAAATGGAACTTGCTTACTGTCTTAGGAAGAGTTTCGGTGTGAGAGAGGGATGAGTGTGGTCTTGCTGACGCGGCGCTGCAACAACCAGTAAAAATCAGTGCTTTTGTATGCGATGCAACTTGACCATTTTGATAGCCTGATTTTGTACTTGCACAATCTCCATAATGCAATCAGCCACTTTGAGGCTAACACTGGCTTCAGGAATATCTTGCAAAATTTCAAGTAGCAAACCATTTAGCGTTTTCGGTCCGTCTATGGGTAAATTCAGATCAAGACGCTTGTTGGCATCGCGCAGCGAGATACTGCCTTCAAGCAAACATTCACCATCCTCGTCCCAGTTAAATTGATCAGCGCGTGTCGCACCCGGTGTGGAGGTGGTGAATTCACCCACCATTTCTTCAATGATGTCATCCAGTGTAACCAAGCCTTGTACTTCGCCATATTCATCGACGATCACAGCCAGGCGTTCATGGTTTTCCTGAAAGTATTGTAGCTGTGTAAACAGATCAGTTTCAGCCGGTATGAAATAAGGCGTAGTCAGCAATTCACGGAAATGCTCGGCAGTCAGTTCCGCATCCTGCGTCAATAGCGCCATTACTTTTCTGACATGTAGAATGCCGAGTATCTGATTGATTTCACCATCATGTACTAACAACTTGTTGTGATAACAGGTAACGAGCTGATGTTTAATTTCTTCTATAGGCAACGACAAATTCAGTGTTTCAATCTGCGCGCGCGGCGTCATCACATCTTCTACCGTGACTGTTTCGAGATCAAACAAATTTAATAAAATACTCTTGTGTTTGAGCGGGATGAAATTGCCACCCTCTAGCACCATAGAACGTAATTCTTCAGGTGACAGCCGTTGATCTCTTGCACCACTGCCTGTTTTTAAGCGCAATATTTTCAGTAATGCCCGGACAAATAAATTCACAAACCAAATGACCGGCTTGGCCAGTATCATCAGCGGTTTTATAACGAACGAGGCTGGTAGCGCAATACGTTCAGGATAAGTCGCGCCTATGACTTTGGGTGTGATTTCGGCAAAGACACTCAGCAAGAACGCCACAACACCCGTAGCAATGGTGATGACGCTTTCATTATTGCCGAATGCGGAAATAGCAACCGCCGTGACTAACCCGGTTGTCAAAGCATTGATCAGCGTATTGGCAATCAGTATCAGGGAGAGCATACGATCGGTATGCTCGAGCAGCCACATTGTGATCTGGGCTGCGCGCGAACCGCGTTTGGCCAAATGCTTGACGCGATGGCGGTTTAAGGCCATGAGCGCAGTCTCGGAAATCGAGAAGAAAGCAGACAGGCTGATTAATATAATCAGTGCCAGAAGCTGCACCCACAAGGGCACGGTATCCATTTGTCACCGTAAAAGTTATGTGCAAGCTCGCCAGTGATGGCGCGCATTGCATGAATCAGGAAAGGGCAGGGCTAATAGCCCAGAACGAATATCGCCGCCGAAAGTATAGCGCAAGCGAGAATTTCAGCGATGTTCATGGCCTTCATGCAAACTCCAGATCGCATGTGTGTCGAGTAAAAGCCTAGACCAGGACTCCAGCGCATCAATTTGCGTCTGCTCTGCAATGCCCTGCGCTTCGATCGCATGCCGACGTGCCAAGAGCGTATCTGACAGTGGCGCTTCGCCCAGCGCATAAGCGCGCGAAACCAAAGCGGCATTCGCTTCGGTCTGAGCGGCAACGTCAGACAATTGTTTCCATAAAGATGGTGTAGATGCGGCTTGCAAGGCAACCTGCATGGCGGTGCTTTCTACTTTCACACGTGTCTCTTGTGCATGTTCTTGCGCCATTTGTGCGCGTGCCAGTGCGGCATCTGTTTGTTTGCGGCGGTATTCACCGGGCAGCGGCATAGAAAAAGTCAGGCCAAAAATATGTTCACTGCCGCCACGTTCCCTAGCCATGCGCACGCCTACAGTCGGATCAGGCCGTCGTTCCAGGCCGATGCGATCTGCCAGCAGTTTTTCATGGCGCGCGGTCAGCTCGGCGAGTTCGAGTTCATGATTATCAGTGAGAATTTTTTGTTGCCAGGTTGCGGCGCTATCTTCAAGTGGTAGCGGTGCGGGTAATGCTGCTGGCGCTGTTGCAATAACACCAGGGAATTTTTTCTCTATTTCGGTGGCCAGTAACAGGGCGCGACGACGAGCTTGCGCATGCGCCGATTGTGCTTTGGCCAGCTCAGTTTCGGCCAGCATCATTTCCATGCGCGGTGCATCACCGGCCTTCACACGTTTTTGCACTATCTGTAATTCGCGCTCAAGGTTGCGCGCATACTCTTGCAGGCGCAGTGCCTGGCGTTCTTCGCGCAGCCAGCCAAACCAGAGTGACATGAGCATGCGCGCAGCTTCATGCCAGTTGTCAGCTAAGGCTGCATCAGCAACTTCAATCCCGTTTTCGCCCAGCGCAATATCTTTATCGGCCTTGACAGCAAATCGTATTGGCCGTTCCAGCGCGAGTTCATTTTCAAAATAATCCTGACCGATACGTTCGCGGCGCTGCTGCATGCCAGCGCGTGCGGTCCATTCCTGATTGCCTGCACGCAGACGACCTGCGTTGGCTTGCTCGACTAAAACGCCGGAACGGCTGGCGCGCAGTTGCGGTAAATTTTCCAGCGTAGTTTTAACCTGATCCGCTGGTGGCAGCCATTGCGGATATTCCTCTGCTTGCGCTGTAGTAGCGATTGCGCCGATTACAGCAAGTAAACAGGCCACAAAAAAATGAGGCGAAATATTCATATTATTTTTCCATCCCAAATCGCTGGAACAAGCCCGGCAACAATATCAGCGTTAATAAAGTTGAGCTGACCAGCCCGCCTATGACAACAATCGCCAGCGGGCGCTGTATTTCCGAGCCCGGTCCGGTTTGCATGAGTAGTGGCAGCAAACCAAATGCTGCAATGCTGGCAGTCATCAGCACAGGTCGCAGACGGCGCTTGGCACCTTCAGTAACGAGTTCTAGAGCCGACAGCCCCTGCGCCTTCAAATGATTAAAATGCGTCACCATCACCAGACCATTTAGCACAGCAATGCCCATTA
>CAIVDH010000189.1 GCA_903904635.1 uncultured Burkholderiales bacterium
ATGACTAAATGCTTGCTGTAACCGCGCATCACATTGTAAAGATGCGCCCTGCCATGACAGACTTGAATGCAAGGAATTGATGACAGAGTATTCACCTGTTTCAGGTAATTCTGACATGCCAAAATGTGATGCAAGTTCTCGTGCAACCTTGAGCAAACTATTTGCGACATCAACACTTTGTTTGTCTGCATGCCAGGCAGCCGCTGAGTCAGACAAAATTTTTCTTGCTGATTCATTCCAATTGGCTGGGAAAATAACTTCTTGGTTGTTAGTATTACTTGTCTCAGACGTTATTATTAAATCTTCTAGCAGTGCAAATAATTGGTCTGTAGATTGCAGCGCTATCACACTCTCACGCTCTTTTTCCCGCCCATTTCTTTCTATAATTTCAAAAATTATTTGATAGCAGTCATGCTTGAATTCAGATTTTTTTAAACTATGCGCTAAATGATTGAGTTGTTTAGCATCCAAGCCACTGAGATGCGATTGCACTAATTCTTTATAGGCAGCTGGGTCGGTTGGCGTATTTGAGTCATCCTCAATAAGCGCTTCTAACAGTTCAACCATTACTGTATTAATTTTTTTGGCATCATCGGGATGCGGATTCTTTATCGAAGCATCGAGTAAGGCTGAGAAAATTTGTACGGTTTGATAATTAGCTGCCCAATAATAATTTGCGCGCTGCATTTGGGGTCTATGGTTTTTCAGCTTTGGAGGATGCGTCATGTTCCTGTCTGACACAGACGCTAGCTTTGACGACTTCAGGCTAGAAGGAAAAGCATGTTTTACTGCCCGAGCCCGCGCGACGAGAGAGTGCATGATGATCTCCTGAAATAAAGATGTTCATAAACATTTCTTTATTCGTAACAGGAAAGTCTGGATTGTTCGTTCGTCGAACTAAAAAAACAAGTGCTTGCTTTGCACCAAAAAAATGCGCGGTCGTCGCGCGCACAAAAAAATAATTGATCCGCACCAGCCTTGTGCCTAATTAATGCACTAACACTATGCAATCGGTTTTTAGGCTATACAACCGTGACGATTCAATGCCACGCTGCGCCAGCAAGGTGAGGCACGTGCTTTTAATAATAGCTAAAAAATTTGCCTACAATTTGCGTATCGTTTTTTTTAGCCTGAGCTGAAAGCCTGCAAGTAAAGATACAAAAACGCTGCTGTGGAATCTACCGCTGCATCGCTTCCCACATTTTTTGTAATCGCTTGGCAGATACAGGCATAGGCGTTTTTAGCTCTTGGGCATAGAGCGATACTCTTAATTCTTCCAGCATCCAGCGATACTCTTCCATCTTGGGATCACCCCGACGAACCGCTTTTTGCGCACGCTGCCAAGGCGTGGCAGCCAGTGACCATTCAGCCATTTGCTTAGTATCGCGTGCCGAGTCTGCGCGCAATTTATCCAGCCTGACTTGGATGGCCTTCAGATAGCGGGGGAAGTGTGCCAGCTGGGTATAGTCGTTATCAGCGACAAAACGCTTGCTGATCAAGCTGTGCAATTGTGCTTGCATATCTGCCTGAGCAGCAGCATGTACCTTAATACTCTGTAGTTTTTTAGGTAACGAAGCATATTCACCGAGTATCTGCGCTACTAATCTTGCAATTTCATTGACTAATAAATTTAAGCGCGCCTTACCCTCGTCGCGACGTGCATTAAATTCTGCAGCGTTACGCGGAAGCGGCAACTGCAGACAGGCTCGTTCCAGGCCGGCATAAATAATTTGTTCCCTCAGTTCTTCCTGTGAACCCAGCGCCATGTACTGCATACCCATTTGCTGCAGACCAGGGATATTTTTTTCGAGATACTTGAGTTGCTCTTTGAGTTGCAAGGCGAATAGTCTGCGCAGGCCACCAAAATGATTGAGAGCCGCTTCGTTGGGATCATCAAAGACTTCAATATCGCAATGTGTGATTTTATCTACCAGCGCAGGGAAACCGATCAGGGTCTGTTTACCTTGCTGTATCTCTAATAATTCTGGTAATTCACCGAATGACCAGGTACTAAGATTTTGCATAGCAGAAGGCATGCCTGATTTAACTGTATTACGATTTTCAGTAACGATGGCTGTTTCAGGCGCAAATTCTGCAAGCGGCGCTGTTTGTTCCGCTATTTTCTGAAACTGCTCTCTGGCCTGCCCGCCCAACTCTGCTTGTAATGCAGCCAGATTACGACCCATTTCTAATTGACGACCATGCTCGTCAATAACTTTGAAATTCATGAAGTGATGTGCAGGCAATGTCTCTGCTTTGAAATCAGACAAACGCACGATGATGGTTTTCTGCTCGCGTATATCGATGATAAGCGCTTCACATAAATCACCCAATCCGAATTTTTTTGCTTCATGAATACGATCACAAAATTCTGCGGCATAGTCAGGTAGTGGTACGCAATTACGACGCAGCTTCTGTGGCAAAGATTTGAGTAGCAGGTGTATTTTCTCTTTTAACATGCCCGGTACCAGCCACTCACAACGTGCCATCGAAACCTGATTGAGTGCGTATAAGGGAACAGCCAGTGTGACGCCATCGCGCACGGAGCCCGGTTCGAAATGATAGGTAAGCGCCATTTCTATACCGGCATTGCGCATTATTTTTGGAAACAGATCGGTCGTGACACCGGCTGCTTCATGCCGCATCAGGTCATCGCGATTGAGATAAAGCAGCTTAGGATTTTTTGCGCTGGCTACGCGTACCCATTTTTCAAAATCAACCGTGTTGTG
>CAIVDH010000190.1 GCA_903904635.1 uncultured Burkholderiales bacterium
ATGAAGTTGAAGCTGAAAACCTCGGCGATGCTATTCATTATCTCGAAGACGGCATGGCTTGCGAAGTCGTGTTCTATAACGAGAAGGCGATCTCAGTTGAGTTGCCTACAACCGTGGTGCGTGAAGTGGTCTACACCGAGCCTGCAGTCAAGGGTGATACTTCAGGCAAGGTATTAAAGCCTGCGAAGATCGCTACTGGCTTTATGGTTTCTGTACCATTGTTTGTTGGTCAGGGTGACAAGATAGAAATTGATACCCGTACTGGTGAATACAAGAGCCGCTCGAAATAAACAGTTCATCTGTTTGTTTTTTGGTTTGCTAAAAAAACCGCAGCATGTCTGCGGTTTTTTTGCGTCGATTACATTAGTAATTTGTATTTAATGGCGAATTTATCCATGGTGATTTAAAGCACGAATTAAAGCTTGGATTTAATTTCGCATTTAATTTCCTTACTTGCCGGAACTTTGTCCTTGAGTAATTGCCCAAGTCTTGAGTGTGCAGTGAACATTTTGCTGCGCGCTGGATTTTTACTCAGGAGATTCCATGCTTAAATCAGAAAAATTTTTTGGCAAGAGTGACAGCAGTGCCGCCGATACAAAATCCGCTAATGCCGCGGCTTTACGTCCTGCTGTATCTACTGCGCTGCAACCTGCATCATCGGCAAGTACGGTATCACGCGTAGTGCCTGCGTCTATAGCCGGTCCATCTGGTGCTGGCGGATTTAGCAACACATCCATCGTTGGTTCAAATGAGATGCGCAGCAAACTCACGGTCGGCCCCAACATAAAATTAAAAGGCGTTGAGATTACGGACTGTGACACGCTAGTCGTTGAAGGTCGGGTGGAAGCCTCGATTGATTCGCGCGTGATTCAAATTTCGGAGAAGGGTGCATTTATTGGTAATGCTGAATTCGATATTGCCGAGATCCGTGGTGAATTTGATGGCGAACTGACGGTGCGTCAAAAACTGGTTGTATATTCTAGTGGGCGCGTTACCGGCAAAATCCGCTATGGAAAACTGGTGATAGAAGAAGGTGGTCAGCTATGTGGTGATATTCAGCTGGCTGGCGGTAAGAGTCTGGCAGTATTGGCTAGTGCCTGATGCAACTTAAAACGCTGGATGGCGCAATATGCGCACTCCAGCGTTTTTGTATGAATAATTTATTTAATTAGGCAGCATTCTAAGCATGGCTATTTGTATGTATGGTTTTTTTTCATCAACATGTGTCATGAAATTTTTGGAGCGGAACTGGCAAACGAAATCCAGCCTGCTTTCGCCGGCTGAACCTGGCACGACGGATTGAAATTTCAGTTTGTCCAGAGGGCGTTCAGCTTCTTTGTGCACAGGCTTACCCATAGGCTCTATTCCTGCAAAATACGTATTGGCGGTGTAGGCAATCTTGCGGGTGTCGCAGTCGAAATAATTCAGATAGGTCGTGGACTGATAGGCAGTCTTGTCAGGGCCGAATTGTGGGCTGGACCATGATGTACGTAATACGGCGCGCATGTAATCATCTTCGTGCACTATGCTGGCAGCATCCACATACCAGCTGGTGATTTTTTCCGGATCTTCAGTTTCTGAAAGCAGTTTCCAGTCAGCGCTGGCTGCCGGTAATGAAATTAGCAACGCTAGCAGGGTGGTGAATTTAGCCGATTTCATACGGTTCCTCTCGCTAGTAAATATGTAAAGAGAAGTAATCTTAACGGAATACGCCAGAGCGCACCGATGCCGACTTTGAATTGCTTTTATATTATCGTTTCAATTGTGCGCATAACCGAGGCGTTCCGACACGGTCTGAGCGCATAGCCTGACCTTGCTGGCTATGGTGCCATTCCAGCTTGCATCAAAACTTCCAGAAGTGCCTATAGCGGTAATGCCTAGAACAATGGCGCCCGTATGTTCAAATACAGGGGCGCAGATCGCATTAATGCCTGGTATGGGTTCACCTTGCACGCGTGCCAGCCCGCGTTTGCGTATGTCGGCCAGTATCTCTTCCAGTGCGCGGGTGCTTTTTTCTTTGCCGCCAAATCCTGCTGCTACGCCGCTTTTATTTTCCTGCTTAATCATGCGCTCCACTTGTCGTGGTGGCAGAAACGCTGCGTACACCTGACCGGTCGCTGTATTTTGTATCGACATCACGGTGCCGGTGCGCATATTGACGTGTATGGGGTAGCTTGATTCGCTGATGTAAATAATCGTCGGGCCCTGATTGCCCAGCACTGACAAGCCTATGGTCTGATCAATATCGGTAGCTAATTGCGTCACCAATGGAATGGCGATACGCACGGGGTCTAGCAAATGCAGGCTGATTAGCCCCATTTGTAGTGCAAATTTTCCCAGCTCATAACGACCCGTTAACGGGTTTTGCTCTATTAACCCAAAACTGCCGAAGCTCACCAGATAAGGATGGGCCTTGGCCGCCGGCATGCCTGCCTGTTTGGCGAGTTCGCCTAAATTCATGGGCTTGCCTGCTTCAACCAGCGCAGTCAGGAGTCGCCCGCCGATTTCTATGGACTGTATGCCGCGCCGGCTCTTTTCCATGATTGTCCTTTGCTTAAAATATTTAAAATTTAGAAGCGCTATCAAAATGCCGCTGGCTGCGTTGGGGGCGCCTTGCCAGTGGCCGCGCCGCTAGTCGGCGCTCATTTTGATAGAGCTTCTTACTTAATTAATTGTAATTTAAATATGAGTTCGGCTATTGTAAACTATTCGTCTATAACAAACTAATTGACTGATAACGAATTTCAACCTATTCTCGGCGCTGCTACTTTTTGATCTGCACAACGAAAATAGTGCGGACTGCTATGCCCCTCTATCGGAGATTTTCATGAGCGCCAAACAATTCGCTTCGCAAGCGGACCTGCAAGAAAAAAAGACCAGTTTCATCAAGCTTTCAGATAACGCTTACGCCTATACGGCAGAGGGTGACCCGAATTCTGGCGTGATTATTGGTGACGATTCCGTGATGGTGATAGACACCACCGCCACGCCATTAATGGCGCAGGAGCTGATCCGTCATATACGTTCCGTTACCGATTTACCGATTAAATATGTAACGCTGACGCACTATCATGCCGTGCGTGTGCTGGGTGCTTCGGCATACTTCAAAGAAGGCGGCCAGCAAATTATTGCCTCGCGCGGCACCTACGAGCTGATTGTTGAGCGCGGCGCGCAAGACATGAAATCTGAGATCGAACGCTTTCCACGTTTGTTTGCCGGTGTTGAATCTGTGCCGGGTCTGACCTGGCCTAGCATCGTCTTTGAAAAAGAGATGACGATTTTCATGGGTAAACTGGAAGTCAGGATCATGCATGTTGGTATGGGCCATACCAAGGGCGACACCATCGTCTGGATTCCTGCGCAAAAAATACTGTTTTCCGGTGATCTGGTTGAATATGATGCCGCCGCTTATACAGGTGATGCGCAGCTGGAAGAATGGCCGGCTACGCTGGAAGTATTGCGAGCGATGGGTGCAGACAAGCTGGTGCCCGGACGTGGTCCGGCACTGATGAATCCGACTGAAGTGAATAAAGGTTTGGATTACACCAAAGATTTTGTTACGACGCTGTTAAGCAGTGCGCGTGAAGCAGTTGCTGCGGGTCAGGATCTGAAGGGCGCTATGGCGCATGTACGCAGCAAAATGGATAGCAAGTTTGGCCATGTTTTTATTTATGAACATTGTCTTCCATTTGATGTCACGCGTGCCGTTGATGAAGCTAGCGGCATTAAGCATCCGCGTATCTGGACGGCTGAGCGCGACAAGGAAATGTGGCACGCATTGCAGGCGTGATTGTGCATCATGAATAAATCCGACGAAGCTGTGGATCAGGTTACTGCTGAGGTTGCTACCGAACCTAACACGAGCGCTGCCAGCCACTATCAAAATCTGAAGTTTGATTATGTACGTGCTGCCGATTTTGGCAGCGCGCAGATGAAGTCTCATCCTGTGGTCATCGTCGGTGCCGGGCCGGTTGGCTTGGCCAGTGCGATTGATCTGGCGCGGCAGGGCGTGAGTGTGGTGCTGCTTGATGATGATGATTGCTTATCAGTAGGCTCGCGCGCATTATGTTTTGCCAAGCGCACCCTAGAAATTTTTGATCGGCTGGGTTGTGGTGATCGTGTCGCGGAAAAAGGCGTGTCATGGAATGTAGGCAAAGTTTTTTTTAAAGACAGCCCAGTTTATACATTTAATCTTTTACCCGAGAGCGGCCATCAGCGGCCAGCTTTCGTCAATTTGCAGCAGTATTACGTGGAAGGTTATTTGCTGGAGTGTGCCAGCCAATTGCCTAATCTGGATATACGCTGGAAAAATAAAGTCGTCGGCATCGACAATCAAGAATCAAAAGTGGTGCTGGTTGTAGAAACACCAGAGGGCACGTATCAGCTTGCAGCGGACTATCTGATTGCAGCGGATGGTGCGCGCAGTCCGGTGCGCGGCATGCTGGGGCTGGAGAGCAAGGGGCGCGTGTTTCAGGATCGCTTTCTGATTGCTGATGTAAAGATGAAGGCAGAATTTCCGACTGAGCGCTGGTTTTGGTTTGATCCGCCATTTCATCCGAATCAATCGGTGCTGTTGCATCGCGAGGCAGATGATGTCTGGCGCATTGATTTTCAGTTGGGCTGGGATGCTGATCCGGTAGAAGAAAAAACGCCCGAAAAAGTGATACCTCGTGTGCGCGCATTGTTGGGCGAGGATGTGCAGTTTGAACTTGAGTGGGTCAGTGTGTATACCTTTGCCTGCATGCGCATGGAAAATTTCCGGCATGGCCGTGTCTTGTTTGCCGGTGATGCAGCGCATGGTGTGTCGCCGTTTGGCGCGCGTGGTGCAAACAGTGGTGTGCAGGATGCAGATAATTTAAGCTGGAAGCTGGCGCTGGTGATTAAAGGCGAAGCGCCTGATGCGCTGCTGGATAGTTACAGCATTGAACGTGAATTCGCTGCCGATGAAAATATTTTAAATTCCACCCGATCTACAGATTTCATCACACCGAAAAGTGCGGTCAGCAAATTATTTCGTAATGCGGTGCTGTCGCTGGCAAAAGCCCATCCGTTTGCACGACGCTTAGTCAATAGCGGTCGCCTGTCTTTGCCATCGGTCTACACAAATACACCGCTCAACACACCAGACAGCGATATTTTTTCCGGCGCCATGCAGCCGGGTGCGCCTGCAACTGATGCGCCTATCAAAATAAACGGGCAGCCGGGCTGGTTTCTGCAGCAGCTAGGTGGCAGTTTTACTCTGCTGCTGTTTTGTAATGCGCATGGCATCAATGCGAACGTCATCGATACGTTGAATAAATATAATAATGTGCATCTGCTCGCTGTAGTGCCGGCCGGTGGCCTAGCGATAAACGGCATGCAAACTATCGAAGATAGCCAGGGCTTGCTCGCCAAACGTTTTGATGCAAAAGCTGGCACGTTGTATTTGCTACGGCCTGATCAGCATGTTGCTGCACGCTGGCGTCAACCGGATAGCCAGCAAGTGCAATCTGCATTACAACGCGCCACTGCCAAGCGGAGATAAGTATGAAGCTATTAAATACCGAAATAAATTTCGCTAACCCGGATGATTTCTATGAGTCGCTTATCGCCATGCATCAGGATCTGACTGAAGAGCAAAGCCAGATGGCTAATGCCAGACTGATACTGCTGCTGTCTAATCATATAGGCGACATAGCAATATTACGTTCGGCCATGGCGCAGGCACGGGCTGATCTTTAATTTATTTCGTTGACTGGATTTATTATGCCTACGTCTGCTAAAGCTCTTTCCTATCAATCCGGATTCGGCAATGAATTTGCCACTGAGGCGCTGGCTGGTTCTTTACCCATCGCACAAAATTCGCCACAAAAAGTAGCGCACGGTTTGTATGCGGAGCAGCTTACAGGTACAGCATTTACTGCACCACGCGCGCAGAATAAACGTTCATGGTTATATCGGATACGTCCGGCTGCAATGCATGGCGCTTTCAAAGCTGTATCCAGTGGCATGCTGCAAAGCGGGCCGTTTGATGCCGCTGCTGTCACGCCCAACCAGTTGCGCTGGAATCCTATGCCTATACCGGCTGCGACTACGCCTACAGATTTCATTGCAGGCCTGTTTACCGTTGCCGGCAATGGCAGCGCAGATAGTCAGAGCGGTATTGCGATACATATTTATGCAGCCAATCGCTCTATGCAGGATAGCTATTTTTATAACGCCGATGGCGAGATGCTGATCGTACCGCAGCAGGGAAAATTATTGCTGCGTACGGAAATGGGATTGCTCGAAGTGGCGCCAGGTGAGATTGCTGTTTTGCCGCGCGGCGTGCGTTTCGCTGTTGATCTGCTTGAAGAATTAGCGCGGGGCTATGTTTGCGAAAATTATGGGGCAGCTTTTAGCTTGCCTGAGTTGGGACCTATAGGCGCCAATGGCCTGGCTAATCCGCGAGATTTTCAGGCGCCGGTTGCGGCCTATGAAGATTGTGAAGGTGCGTTTACCTTGCTGACAAAATTCGGTGGACGGTTATGGTCTGCTGATATAGGTCATTCACCTTTGGATGTGGTGGCCTGGCACGGTAATTACGCACCCTATAAATATAATCTCGCCCATTTCAATACAATAAATTCTGTCAGCTTTGATCATGCTGATCCTTCTATTTTTACGGTATTGACTTCGCCTTCAGATACGCCTGGCACGGCGAATGTAGACTTCGTGATTTTCCCGCCGCGCTGGATGGTGGCCGAGCATACTTTCCGGCCGCCCTGGTTTCATCGTAATCTGATGAGTGAATATATGGGCTTGATACAAGGTGTCTATGATGCCAAGGCGGAGGGCTTTTTGCCGGGTGGCGGCAGCCTGCATAACTGCATGAGTGGGCATGGACCAGATGCCGCTACCTTTGAGAAGGCAAGTAATGTGCAGCTTGCGCCGCATAAGATCGATCACACATTGGCATTCATGTTTGAAAGCCGCTACGTAATCAGGCCTACCGAAGCCGCAATGGCCTCGCCACAATTGCAGCAAGATTATTTGCAATGCTGGCAGGGACTGAAGAAGAATTTTTCTATAGAAAAAAATTAAACATGCATCCTAACGATCCACAACTAAAATCATTCATCGCAGTCGCAGCCGATTCAGATTTCCCGATACAAAATCTGCCTTTCGGTATATTTAGTACGCACAGCAATCCTGCTTTGCGCACCGGTGTGGCGATTGGTGATTATGTACTTGATCTGGCAGAACTGGAGCGTGCAGGCATATTGCAAATTGCTGCGCATAGCGTGTTCAATCAACCCACCCTTAATGCTTATATTGCATTAGGCAAAACCATTTGGCGCAGTACACGCGCTGCAATTAGTTCATTGCTCCGAGCTGATAATCCCAGGCTGCGTGATGATGCCGCCCTGCGCAAGCTGACTTTAGTGCCGCAGTCGGATGCGATTATGCATATACCCATCAGGGTAGAGGGTTATACTGATTTTTATTCTTCCAAAGAGCATGCGACAAATGTCGGCATGATGTTTCGTGATCCGGCTAACGCGCTGCTGCCTAACTGGCTGCATCTGCCGGTAGGCTATAACGGCCGCGCCAGTTCAGTGGTCGTCAGCGATACGGATGTGCGGCGTCCTATGGGACAAGTGAAATCACCAACTGCCGAGCTGCCATCTTATGCGCCCTGTGCCAAGCTTGATTTCGAGTTGGAGATGGCGTTTATTGTGGGAGCAGAGTCGGCGCTGGGCGAGCCGGTATCTATCGATCAGGCTGAAGATTTTATGTTCGGCATGGTGCTGCTCAATGACTGGAGTGCGCGCGACATACAACAATGGGAATATGTACCGCTCGGTCCTTTCAATGCCAAGACCTTTGCGACTTCAATTTCACCCTGGATCGTGACGATGGATGCGCTACAACCTTTCCGTGTTGCCGGGCCGGTGCAGGAACCTTTGCCGCTGCCTTATTTGCAGCAGAGCGGTAAAAATAATTTCGATATTGTGCTTGAAGTACAGCTACAACCAGCAACAGCAACAGAGCCCAGCACCATTAGTCGCACAAATTTTCAGACCATGTACTGGAGCGCAGAGCAGCAACTTGCGCATCACACGGTTTCTGGCTGCAATCTGCGTGTGGGTGATCTGATGGGTTCGGGGACTGTGAGTGGCAGCGAGACTAACACTTTCGGTAGCCTGCTTGAATTAAGTTGGAATGGTCAGCGGCCATTGACGCTGGCTGATGGCAGTACGCAGCGCAGTTTTTTGCAGGATGGTGATAAGGTCATCATGCGTGGCTGGTGTCAGGGTCAGGCCTATCGGATAGGTTTTGGTTCGGTAGTCGGCCGCATTCTGCCAGCATTGCACTAGCGGGTATTTTTTTTAGCCGGCCGTATTCCACAGCGGGTATCATTGCGGCTTTAAAAGACGGGGGCTACCCGCAAGTCAGGGAGATCTTATGCATGAACCGGGTGTGAGTGACGAGTCAGATGTGCCGCTGGTGCGCGGTCCTGTAGGACAGGGTCTGTATATATTGAGTAAGGGATGCGCTATAGGCGGCGGACTGTTGTTCGTAGCGCTGGTTTTGATGTCTCTGGTTTCTATCGTTGGCCGCAAACTCTTTTCCATGCCCGTTCCGGGCGATATAGAAATTATGCAAATGGGTACGGCAGTGGCATCGGCTGCCATGCTCGCGTATTGCGAAATGATGCGCCACCATTTGCGCGTCGATTTTTTTACCGCAAAATTATCCCCACAAAATAAAGACCGGCTTGATGCGCTCTCGCATCTGCTGTTAGCGATCGTTGCCATGTTGATTGCCTGGCGTACGGGTGTTGCTGCCGCGTCGCTGAAAGAAGCGGGCGAGACTTCTATGATGTTGTCCTGGCCCGTATGGCCTGCGGTGGCGCTACTGGTGCCCAGCTTTGTATTGCTGGCTGCAGCGGGTTTATATAACGCTGGCTTGCACTGGCATTTTTCAACACAGCAGGAGGCAACAGCATGAGCGGCATGGGGATAGGACTTTTCATGTTCGCTATTTTGATGGGGCTGCTGGCGCTGCGTGTGCATATTGGTATTGCGATGTTTTTGGTTGGTGCGGGCGGCTTTGTGGTGATGAATGATTTTTCATGGCTACCGCTTTTGAATTCACTGAAAAATGTCGCTTATGCGCGCTTTTCAAATTACGACCTCGCTGTGATTCCATTGTTTATGCTGATGGGCCAGTTCGCAACCAACGGTGGACTATCGCGTGCCTTGTTTATTTGCGTGAATAATTTTGTTGGTCATTTTCGTGGTGGTGTGGCGATGGCTGCGGTGGGTGCCTGTGCTGCATTTGGTGCGATCTGCGGTTCATCATTAGCGACTGCTGCAACAATGGGTCAGGTCGCGCTGCCTGAACTGAAGCGTTATAAATATTCAGGTTCGCTGGCCACTGGCGCGCTGGCTGCCGGTGGCACGCTGGGCATCATGATTCCACCCTCGGTTCCGCTAGTAATTTATGCGGTGCTGACGCAGGAATCCATAGGCAAACTGTTTATGGCAGCGATCATTCCGGGTTTGTTGGCGATGGCTGGTTATATGCTGGTCATACGCATTATGGTGACCATAAATCCGGAATCTGGCCCTGCTGGCGCGCGTGTGCCGCTGGCTGCTGCACTGCGTTCTTTGGTAGGTGTCATTCCTATTCTTTTGGTATTTGTTGTGGTGATCGTTGGCATCTATGGCGGCTGGGCCAATCCCACTGAAGCGGCGTCTATCGGTGTAGCAGCATGCGGCATACTTGCCGTGATCACGGGCGGCATGCGGCTAGAGGGAATTATTAAAAGTCTGGTTGGAACTGCTGAAGCCACGGCGATGATTTTTCTGGTGCTGCTGGGTGCAGATATGCTCAACTCAGGGCTGGCGATTACGCAGATGCCTACCGAGCTTGCGCAGTGGGTGCAAAGTAGTGGATTGCCGCCCTTGTCAGTCATTTTTGCAATACTGTTGATTTATATTTTTCTCGGCTGCGTCATGGATTCACTGTCGATGATATTGCTGACGATACCGATTTTTTATCCTATCGTGATGGGCCTGGATTTCTGGGGGCTGGCGGTGGAAGATAAGTCGGTCTGGTTCGGTATACTTGCGTTGATGGTGGTGGAGATCGGTCTGGTACATCCACCTGTGGGCATGAACATTTACATTATCAATAAGATAGCCAAGGATGTACCGCTGATGGACACTTTTAAAGGGGTATTGCCTTTCCTTGCTTCAGATTTGATACGTACTGTGCTGCTCGTGTTTTTCCC
>CAIVDH010000191.1 GCA_903904635.1 uncultured Burkholderiales bacterium
ATAGTCGTATTTCAGATCTGGTCAATAAAGGGGTAGCAAAGAGGCAGGCAGCATCTAATTATTTGAAGGATTTAGTTGCGCTAGGTGTTTTAATTGAGATCAGCGTAAAAAAAGAAAAGCTGTTCATACACCCCAAGCTCATGAAGCTGTTAAGTGGTGACAATAACCAGTTTGATCTCTATGCAAGGAAATCATCCATAATGTGATGAGCCTGACGTAACAAGTCACCGCTTAAAAAAATCCTACTGATTTTTTTACACCAAAGATTGCATTAGAGAGGCTGTCGCTGAAATTTTTTAGCCGCAGCCTTTTTTATTTGTTATTTTTATTTCCGTTCTGATAATTTTATCCTTTATTGCCGCTGCTGTCCCACCAGATTAACCCCTCCCAAACCCCGCCTTACAAACATCTGAATTGTCCCGCCGCCGTAGTTCAGTCACACTCCAAATTAATAAAAAAGTGGGCTAAGTATTCGCCTCCGCACAATTAACGCCAAACCACAGCACAACCCAGGAACAACCCAATGCCACAGCCCACTGATGCCCATCAGGACATCCGCGATGCAGTGCGCGATCTATGCGCGCAATTTCCCGCTGAATATTTCCGCAAGATAGACGACGAGCGCGGCTATCCCGAAGCCTTCGTCAAAGCCCTTACCGAAGCCGGCTGGATGGCAGCCTTAATTCCGCAAGAATACGGCGGCTCTGGCTTAGGCTTAGTTGAGGCTTCCGTCATCATGGAAGAGATCAATCGTTGCGGCGGCAATTCTGGTGCCTGCCATGGCCAGATGTACAACATGGGTACCTTGCTGCGCCATGGCTCGCAAGCGCAAAAAGATTTTTATCTGCCCAGAATCGCCAAAGGTGAATTACGTCTGCAATCCATGGGCGTGACCGAACCCACCACCGGCACCGACACCACCAAAATCAAAACCACGGCAGTCAAGAAGGGCGATAAATACATCGTCAATGGTCAAAAAGTCTGGATCTCACGCGTACAGCATTCTGATTTGATGATACTGCTAGCCCGCACCACGCCACTGGCCGAGGTAACGAAAAAATCCGAAGGCATGTCGATTTTTATCGTCGATTTGCGTGACGCTATCGGCAATGGTTTAACGGTGCAGCCTATACGTAATATGGTCAACCATGAAACCAACGAGCTCTTTTTTGAAAACATGGAAATCCCCGCTGAAAATCTCATCGGCGAAGAAGGCAAGGGCTTTAAATACATACTTGATGGCTTGAACGCCGAGCGCGCATTGATCGCGGCCGAGTGTATAGGCGATGGTTACTGGTTCATCGACAAGGTCACCAAATACGTCAACGAGCGCATCGTCTTTGGCAGACCCATAGGCCAAAATCAGGGTGTGCAATTTCCGATTGCCAAAGCTTACGTTAACCTCGAAGCCGCCAATCTGATGCGCTACAAAGCCTGCGAATTGTTTGATGCTGGCTTGCCTTGCGGCTCAGAAGCCAATATGGCCAAAATGCTATCGGCCGACGCTTCCTGGGAAGCCGCCAATGCCTGCTTGCAGTTTCACGGCGGTTTTGGTTTTGCGTCAGAATACGACGTAGAACGCAAATTCCGTGAGACACGTCTTTATCAGGTTGCCCCAATTTCTACTAACCTGATCCTCTCGTACGTAGCCGAGCATGTGCTGGGCATGCCGCGTTCTTTCTGACAGGAGCTATTTGCCTATGACTGACACCATCACACCGAGCGCGCAGTTAGCCCACTTTGCTGCCAACCTGCAGTTTGAAGATATTCCCGAGTCAGTTGTGCGTCGCACAGAAGATTTGCTGCTGGATTGGTTTGGCTCTGCATTAGCAGGCAAAGTTGGTCGTCCTGTGCAAGCCATAGAAGCGTTCTCGCGTGACATGGGCCCGCATGATGGCAAATCAGAAGTTTTAATTTCACGTCGTAAAACTTCGCCCATGTTTGCGGCGATGGTAAACGCCGCTTCATCACACTATGCCGAGCAAGATGATGTACACAATGGTTCGGTGTTTCATCCTGGCGCGGTAATATTTCCGGCAGTATTGGCTGTGGC
>CAIVDH010000192.1 GCA_903904635.1 uncultured Burkholderiales bacterium
ATGCGTGCTTACGATTGGCATTCCACATCACTGGGGCCACCTGAAAATTGGCCAGTCACTTTAAAAACAGCAATACGCATGATGCTGATGACGAACCATCCCATGCTCATCATGTGGGGTGCTGAGCTGATACAGTTTTATAACGATGCGTTTAGTCACGCTATGGGCTCGGAAAGGCATCCTGGTGCGTTGGGCCGTTGTGGCCATGTAGTCTGGGCTGAAATATGGCATGTGATTGGACCAGATATCGACAAGGTCATGTCTGGTCAGGGTGCCACGTGGTATGAAGATAGGCTGATTGGGTTTACCCGCTACGGCAAACAGGAAAATATCTGGTGGACATATGGCTATATTCCTATTGAGGATGAGTCGGGTGTGCAAGGATTAATGGTCATTTGTAATGATGTGACGAAAGCACACCTGACCAGAGTATCCATGCAGCAGTCCTATCAGGTATTGGTTGAATCGATGGATGAAGGATTCTGTGTCATTGATGTGTATTTTGATGCAGACAATCATCCGGTTGATTATCGTTATGTTGAAATTAATCCTGCATTTGAAAAGCAAAGCGGCTTGCGTCATGCGATGGGCAAAACGATCAAGGAACTGGCGCCTGATATTGAAGAATTTTGGCTGGAAATATATATCAAAGTAGCGCTTACGGGGGAACCTGTTCGGTTCGTCAATCAAAGCGTATCACTAGGCAAATGGCTTGATGTCTATGCAACCCGGATTGGGGATGCGCAAAGCAGGAAAGTGGGTGTGTTGTTTAAAGATATTACGCAGCAAATGCGTGCAGAAGAAGATTTGCATGAGGTCGCCTCCCGGCTCCAATTTGCATTGGATGCTGCGCAGATTGGTGACTGGTATTTTGATCTGGAAACAGGCACCTCCAAACGCTCGCTGCGCCATGATCTTTGCTTTGGTTATGAAGAGCCTGTTGCGAACTGGGGCTTTGATACTTTCATTTCGCATGTACATCCTGACGATAGAGAGTGGGTTGCGCAAGATTTTAAGGATGCTGCCAATGGGCTTAAAGATTTGCATATTGAATGCCGGGTGATTTGGCCAGATAAAACGGTGCACTGGATTGCAGCGCACGGCAGTATGTATGGCACCGAAGGGCATTTGCGCAGAATGATAGGCATCGTGTTCAACATCACTGAACGCAAATTTTCTGAAGAGCGGATTCGTCATGCCTCGCTACATGATCCGCTTACCGGTTTGCCTAATCGCGCGATGCTGTTTGAGTATGCCAGCCACATGCTGCCCTTTAACAAACGCACTAATCAAATGGCTGCCGTCTTGTTTTGTGATCTGGATAGATTCAAACCTATCAATGACACACATGGCCATGAGGTCGGTGATGTGGTGCTTCAGATTGTGGCAGACAGATTATCGAAAAGTTTGCGTGCTGAAGATATTGTGATTCGGTTAGGCGGCGATGAATTTGTAATTTTCCTGCAAAATATTAAAAATGCCACAGATACTGCAGCCAGTATTACTCGTCATATTCTAAGTCTTATTAATCAGCCCTATCAGATAGGTGAATTAAGTTTGTCTGTTTCTACTTCGGTGGGTATTAGTATATTTCCGAATGACGGGCAAGACATCGACACCTTGATCAGTCACGCTGACATGGCGATGTATCAGGCCAAACAGGTAGGCCGGGATAATTTTCAGTTTTATTGTCCGGAGTTTGATCTCAGGATGAAGCAGCATCTTTTTATAGAGCAGAATTTAAAATCTGTATTAAGTAAGCAGGATTTTTATTTATGTTATCAGCCGGTATTGAGTGTGGAGACAGGGCAGGTTGTCAGTGTTGAAGCTTTGCTGCGCTGGCAAAATAGTGAAATAGGTCCGGATCAGTTTGTGCCTATAGCTGAATCAACTGGCATCATTAATCCTATAGGACGTTGGCTGCTTGAGGAAGCTGCGCGTCAGTATCTGCTCTGGGTAGAGCATGGTTTGCCTGCGATACCTATTGCAGTAAATGTTTCGGTAGTTGAGTTTCGTGATAAAAATTTTGTGCGTCAATTCGCCGATGTTTTTCATAAATATGGACTTGATGTTTGCGCACTACAATTAGAATTAACAGAAACAGCGATGATGGATAATTTCGATCACGCGGTTTTAGTTTTATCGCAATTAAAAGCGATGGGCGTGACGGTGCTGCTGGATGATTTCGGCACCGGCTATTCAAGTCTGGCTTATCTGGCACGGCTACCGCTGGATAAGGTAAAAATTGATAAATCATTTGTTTCTGGTCTGGAGCATGACCTCGCATGCAGAGCAGTGATTGATGCGATGATTACCTTGGGTCGCAAACTCAATCTGGAAGTCGTTGCAGAGGGTATAGAAAGCGCTGACATGTACAACTATGTCAGTTCACATGGCTGCACACAAGCACAGGGATTTTATTTGGGACGGCCTATGCGGGGTCTGGCATTTGAGACTTGGTATCGGGAGCGTAATAAAATTCTTACTAATAACAATCGTGATAAAAATTCTGACGGCAGCAGTAAATTTATGCTGTCCCATTGAGTTACTAAGCGTTTAATTGATCAGCCAGATCATGTAAATCATGTGCAGAATAATCAAATTGCGATAAATCGCCGACTGGTTTGATTTTTGTTTTACCAAACTCGGCAGGGCGCGCTATGTAGGCAGTTTGTAATCCACAGGCTTGTGCTGCTTGCAGATCATCTTCGTGAGTAGCGACCAGCATCACTTCTGTAGGCTCAACATCAAATATTTCAGCAACACCAAGATAAGCTTCCGGATCCGGTTTGTAATGACGGAATACTTCGGCTGACAAAATCAAATCCCACGGCAGTGCGGCCTGTTTAGCCATATTCGCCAGCAAGCTCAGATTGCCGTTGGAGAGAGTCACGATGGTATAGGCTGATTTCAGGCGCGTTAGTCCCGCTACGGTGTCAGGCCAGGCATCTAAACGATGCCATACCAGATTGAGATGCTGCTTTTGTTGTTCAGTCAGTGTTGCCTTGAATTGCGGCAGGATGCGATCAAGGATGAGGCGATGCAGGTCATCAATTTTGGTCCAGCCCAGTTTACCGCTGCGTACTTCAGCCATGGCCGGTTTGTATCCGGCGCGCCATGCGTTGGCAAAGGCTGCGCCGTCGATGGCTGGCATCAGTTGTTCGGCTTGGCGTACGATGCTGCTGTGCCAGTCAACGACGGTACCGAATACATCAAAGGCGAGTATTTTTGGCATGGTCATATTGCGCAGCTTATCGGTTTAGCGTTTTTCATACTGCGTAGCGCCAAATAAAATGGACATGGCTTTATCGTTGACGAGTGGCTTGCGCAAGGAGGTTAATACTTCCACGCCGCGCTGTACGGCAGGCCGCTCGCTGATGATGTCAAACCAGCGTTTTACATGCGGATAATCTGCCCATTCTATACCTTGATTTTTCCAGGAACGCGTCCAGGGAAAGCAGGCGATGTCAGCGATGGTGTAGTCATCGCCAGCGAGATAGGCTTGTGTGGCGAGTTGTTTGTCCATCACGCCATAGAGGCGCTTGGCTTCGTTGGTATAGCGGTTGTAGGCGTAGTCAATTTTTTCCGGCGCATAGATGCGAAAGTGATGCGCTTGTCCCAGCATGGGGCCGAGTCCGCCCATTTGAAACATGAGCCACTGGAGTACGGTAAATTTTTCTCTGTCGGTGTGCCCGAGAAATTTATCGACCTTGCTGCCGAGGTAAACCAGAATCGCACCGGATTCAAATAGCGACATGGGCTTGCCGTCTGGTCCGTTGGGATCAACGATGGCGGGTATTTTATTGTTGGGCGAAATTTGTAAAAATTCGGGCTTGAATTGATCACCTTCGCCAATATCAATATGATGCACCCGATAAGGCAGGCCGCATTCTTCCAGCATGATGTGCACTTTGTGACCATTCGGTGTGGCCATGGAATACAAATCGATCATCAGATTCTCCTTTGAATGAAAATGCGCCGGATTATCCGGCGCATCAGTCAGCTAAACAGCATTAGAAAATTTACGAGCGTGTGACAGGTAATTCCAGATCTTCACCCGGCAGACTCATGTAACGTGCCAGCTCGAGCTTGGCCACTGCATTACGATGCACTTCATCCGGACCATCAGCAATGCGCAGGGTACGGTTATGTGCCCACAACATCGCCAGTGGGAAATCATCTGATACGCCGCCGGCGCCATGTGCCTGTATCGCCCAGTCTATGATTTTTTGCGCCATGGTTGGTGCCAGCACTTTGATCATGGCGATTTCGGATTTAGCAAATTTATTGCCGACCGTGTCCATCATGTAAGCGGCTTTCAGGGTCAACAGACGTGCGCTGTCTATCAGTATGCGGGACTCGGCAATACGCTCGCGCCAGACACCTTGCTCGGAGATTTTTTTGCCAAATGCAGTGCGTGAGTTTAAGCGTTTGCACATGAGTTCGAGTGCACGCTCTGCTGTGCCGATGGCGCGCATGCAATGATGAATACGACCAGGTCCGAGACGACCTTGAGCGATTTCAAAGCCACGGCCTTCGCCCAGCAAAATATTGGAAGCCGGTACGCGCACGTTTTCAAACAAGATTTCGCAATGACCATGTGGCGCATCATCATAGCCAAATACAGGTAATGGACGTTTGATGTTTACGCCTTTGGTATCGGCTGGCACTAGTATCATGGATTGCTGTGAGTGACGCGCAGCATCTGGATCAGTCTTGCCCATCAGGATAAAAATTTTGCAGCGCGGATCGCCAGCGCCTGAGATCCACCATTTGTGACCGTTGATGACGTACTCATCGCCGTCACGTTCTATACGGGTGCCGATGTTGGTGGCATCTGAAGAGGCGACATCAGGCTCTGTCATCGCAAATGCAGAACGCATTTCGCCGCGCAGCAATGGTTCCAACCATTGTTTTTTGTGTTCTTCCGAGCCATAGCGCTCTATGGTTTCCATGTTGCCTGTATCAGGCGCGGAGCAGTTGAAGACTTCTGCTGCCCAGGGAATGCGGCCCATGATTTCACATAATGGCGCGTAGTCGGTATTCGATAATCCTTGTGGGGCACGGGTTGATTTTGGCAGGAACAGATTCCACAGCCCTTGCTCACGCGCGAGTGGTTTTAATTCTTCTATGATTTTTGTGGGTATCCAGCGATTACCTTTTTCTTTGCCATTGGCATCGACTTCGGCTTTGTAGGCGCCTTCATTTGGATAGATATGCGCATCCATAAATTTCAGCAGTTTTTCGCGCAATTCCGAACAGCGCGGTGAGTATTCGAATTCCATTGTTTTCTCTCCCTTGTTTATTTTTGTGTTGATTCAGATTGATTTTTTGCCGGATGCGAAATCCCAGCCCATCTCTGCCATGGGCCTTGCGGCCTGGCCATTTTTTAATGCTTGTTCGCTGGCAGCTGTGCCGTCCTGATAGCGTTTCATGATGCCTTGCAGGATACCGGCCATACGGAACATGTTGTAGGCGAGGTAGAAGCGGAAATCTTCTTTGTTGATCGCAATGCCGGTACGGGCGCTGTATTTGGCGATGTATTCTGCTTCGCTTGGTATGCCCAGAGATTGCAGATCAAGTCCGGCAATGCCGCGAAACAGGCCCGGCACGATATGCCAGCTCATGCAGTGATAAGAAAAATCTGCCAGCGGATGACCCAGTGTAGAGAGTTCCCAATCAAGCACGGCCAGTATGCGCGGCTGAGTCGGATGAAAAATCATGTTGTCGAGCCGGTAGTCGCCATGCACGATCGTGGTCTGCTCACCAGCGGGTATATGCTGCGGCAGCCATTCGATTAGCTGATCCATGGCGGGTATGTGTTCTGTTTCTGAAGCTTTGTATTGACGTGTCCAGCGGTCTATCTGGCGACCGAAATAATTGCCGGGCTTGCCGTAAGTCTCCAGCCCTATCGCTTTATAGTCGATGGTGTGCAGCTGGGCGATGACGCGATTCATTTCATCATAATGCGCGGCACGTTCGGTCTGGGTCATCTCTGACATGGACTGATCCCACAACACGCGGCCATCCATGAATTCCATGATGTAAAAAGCACGACCGATCACGCTTTCATCTTCACATAATGCATATTGGCGTGCGGCCGGAAAGCCGGCTTTAGAGAGCGCATCCATCACACGATATTCACGATCTATCGCATGCGCTGACGGCAGCAGCTTGGCTGCAGGTGCAGGCTTGGTGCGTAATACATAGGATGCGTTACCGGCGGTGAGCTTGAAGGTGGGGTTGGACTGCCCACCTTTAAATTGTTCTATTTGCAGATCACCATCGAAATTACCTATGTGTTTGCGGACATAGTCGGAGAGCGCGACCAGATCTACTTTCTGACGTTCTGCAACGGGTTTGGTGCCCATGAATTCTTCGTACATACCTGTTTGTCTCCAACTGCTAATTTTGATTTGATGATCGATTGATTTTAAATTGTATTTTTTTTCAGTGTTTTTATTTTCATCGGCACTATAACCCGCGTGCTTGTCGGTATTGATGAAACAGCGCTTCCATGGTGGTGCCGCGCGATTCTGCCTGTAATTCTGAAGGCGGCGAATAATTCATCAGCCTGACTACCCAATCCAGATGCGCGTCGCCGACATCGAGTGCATTAATGCATCCGGCTGTTTGCGCGAGGTTGCCCAGAAATATCCGCTGTCCGGTTAATGCGTAGGACAAGATCGCGCGATTGACGCCACCATGCAGCACCAGCAGTATGGTGTCCCATGCAGTATCGGTGCGTAGCTTATCTATGGCAGGATGTATACGATCCATGAGTTCACCGATACTCTCGCCACCTAAGAATCGTTTGTGTTCTGGTGCCACGCCTTCAAATGCACCGGTGAAGGCTTCTTTTAATTCGGCATCGGGTATGGCGGCGAGTTTGCCACCGCGAATTTCGACCATCTCTGGCCATAGTTCGAGTTCGATTTGCTGACCGGTCTCGGCCAATACACGGGTTGCGGTTTCCACTGTGCGTGGCAAGCCCGATATGATGACGCGGTCAAACTTGATATCTGCTGCTGCAAATACACGACCGGCGGCGGTGGCTTGTTCGCGGCCTTGTTCATTCAATGGTACCGATTCAGGTAAGACAGGTTTGCCGTCTGCATCGAAATAAGTCACGCTGCCATGCCGCATTAAAAAAATGCGGCGACGTTTGGTAAATGTCATCGGTAAATTGGCTTTCTTTTTTCCAGGAA
>CAIVDH010000193.1 GCA_903904635.1 uncultured Burkholderiales bacterium
ATGGGCGACCGAATGCGATTAAATCAGCTAATTCATTGTCACGCGCTTTTTCAGCGAGCGCCAGATCATAGCCATTATTGGCGATGTAAGGGCCTTTAAATAGTTTGCGCAAAATCTGCAAATCAAAGCCATTTTCTACCTCACGCGGCCCGCCGGTTGAACCTTCCACCAAATGCAGATACAGCAAGCTGTAGCGATTGAGTTGTTCAACGACATAAGTAAAGAGCGGCAGCGGATTACTATCAGCGCAATCATTAGCCGGGCTGATGGGCGATAGGCGTATGCCGGTGCGATCGGCACCGATTGCGGCGGTCACTGCTTGCACAACCTCCAGCAGTAATCGGGCGCGGTTTTCTATGGCGCCGCCGTAAGCGTCATCACGATGATTGGTTTTATCGCGCAGGAACTGATCGAGTAAATAACCATTCGCTGCATGAATCTCTACCCCATCAAATCCGGCAGCGATGGCATTGCTGGCTGCTTTTGCATAATCGGCTACGATGCCCGGCAGCTCGGCTATGTTCAATGCGCGCGGTGTTTCCATTTGCTGCCAGCCAGTTTCAGTAAACGTTTTGCCTTCAGGCTTGATGGCAGAGGGGGCGACTGGCAATGCGCCATCCGTTTGCAGTGAAGGATGTGAGATGCGACCCACATGCCATAGCTGCAAAATCATTTTGCCGCCTTGCGCATGTACGGCGTCGGTGATTTTTTTCCAGGCTACTATCTGTTCGTCGGAATAAATGCCCGGTGTGTAGGCATAGCCTTTACCTTGCGGTGAAATTTGCGTGGCTTCCGCAATGATCAGACCAGCGCTAGCGCGCTGTTCATAGTATTCAATCGCCAGCGGGCTGGGTATGTCGTGTGCGCCGGCGCGATTGCGGGTGAGTGGCGCCATGACGATGCGATTGGCTAGTTGCAGTGGGCCGAGTTTTACTTGTTCAAACAAATCTGACATTTACTGCCTTTAAAAAAGAAGCGGGAGCTTAAACCGTCTAAGCTCCCGCGGGATCATCTCAGCTTATTACTTTAGCCTTGAGCTCGTTTCATTAGAAAGCTCGTCAGTAAAGGTACCGGACGACCGGTTGCGCCTTTGGCCGCGCCGCTCTTCCAGGCAGTGCCGGCGATATCAAGATGTGCCCACGTGTATTTACGGGTGAAGCGCTCCAGAAAACACGCCGCCGTAATGCTGCCGCCCGGTGGGCCGCCGATATTGGCGATATCAGCGAAGTTGGACTTCAACTGTTCCTGATAGATTTCTTCGATAGGCATGCGCCAAGCTGTGTCATTGGACTCTTTGCCAGCAGCCAGTAATTCATGAGCCAACTCGTCATGTGCCTCGTCATGCCGCGTAAAGAGCCCAGAATTATGATGGCCTAATGCTGTCACGCAGGCGCCGGTGAGGGTAGCGATATCCACTACTACTGCCGGCTTGAAGCGTTCTACATAGGTGAGCGCATCACATAAAATCAGTCGGCCTTCTGCATCCGTGTTTAAAATTTCTATGGTCTGACCGGACATGGAGGTGACGATATCGCCAGGGCGTGTTGCGCTACCTGAAGGCATGTTTTCGCAGGTGGGAATGACGCCAATCACGTTAAGCTTGAGCTTCATCTCAGCAATGGCGCGGAAAGTACCCAAAACGGAAGCGGCACCACACATGTCGTACTTCATTTCATCCATGCCTGAGCCGGGCTTGAGCGAGATGCCGCCGGTATCAAAGGTAATCCCTTTGCCTACCAATACCACCGGTGCGGCTTTGGCTTTGCCACCCATGTGTTTCAAAACAATAAACTTGGGCGGCTGATCACTGCCATTGGTCACAGAAAGAAAGCTACCCATTTTCAGGGCTTCTAGCTGCTTGCGGTCTAGTACTTCAATACCCAGCTTGAATTCTTTGGCAATTTTTTTAGCTGTGCTGGCAAGATAAGTTGGCGTACAGATATTGGGCGGCAGATTGCCCAGTGTCTTGGCCAGATCCATGCCATTTGCTTCTGCCACGCTGACTGCAAGCGTGGTCTTTGCCGCAGATGCTGATGTGGTGTCGGTGACGATGCCCAGTTTTTTTACACCAGCCTTGGGCGCATCTTTTTTACTTTTCAGTTCATCCGTGCGGTACAGGCTCTCGCGTATGGTCACCACGGTGGTACGCAAAGCCCATGCGCTATCCCGGCTGCGCACAACATCAAGCGGCAGCGCAAATAAAGCGTCATTGCATCCTAGCGTAGAAAATACACGGGCTGACGACTGAACTGAGGATATAAAATTGCGGTCAGTGACCGCATCCTCGGCGCCCAAGCCAACGAGCAGTATACGTTCAGCGGCCGTACCGCTTAAGCCATGCAGCAGCAAGGTGCTGCCAGCTTTGCCGGTAATATCACCGCGTTTGACTGCGGCAGTTATTGTCCCTTTGGTATCCAGGGATTTAGCGGCTGAGGATAATTTACCGTTATCAAAAATACCTACTGCTATGCAACCGGATTTATATAGACCGATTGCGTTTTTTGCATCAAAAGTTTTTATGCTAAAGTCCATGTTCACTCCTTTAATCTTCACAATTATAGTCCCCGAATGATTTTTCAGCGCGCGATACGCCGTGAACTGCTGAGCACTGCCGGCGCGGTCTTCACTACTTTGTTCACTATTGTCATTACGGTGATGTTAATTCGCATACTCGGCGATGCCGCATCAGGCAAGGTTTCATCCTCTGATGTTGCGGCTTTACTGGGTTTCTCTGCGTTGAATTATCTGCCTGTGATACTCACCCTTACGGTATTTATTTCTGTGCTGCTGGTGGTGGCGCGCAGTTATCAGGATTCCGAAATGGTGGTCTGGTTTGCTTCCGGCCTTTCATTGATGCAGTGGATCCGGCCTGTGATGGCGGTAGGCCTGCCGATAATCATCATCATATCGGTACTGTCATTGATGCTGACTCCCTGGGCAAATGGCAAGAGTGCAGAGTTTAAGGAGCGATTCAAAAAGCGTGAAGATATTTCACGTGTCTCGCCAGGCAAATTTCAGGAGTCTGCGCTGTCAGACAGAATATTTTTTGTGGAAGGATTGTCGGCAGACGCTACCTCAGTAAAAAATGTTTTTGTCAGTCAGTCTACCGATAAGCAAGATATTGTCGTCGCATCTCAGCAAGGTGAAATTATTTTTGATGAGCGGGGCGATAAGTTTTTAATACTTAATAAGGGTCGTCGCTACGAAGGCAATCCCGGTGAGGCACAATTTCAGATCATGGATTTTCAGCGTTACGGTATTCTGGTAGCGAGTAAAGCTGACCAGTTAGTTACTGATAAATCTACGCGTGCGCTGCCCACGCTCACACTCTGGAAAACGTCTACCAAGGAACATATGTCCGAGCTGCTCTGGCGTATAGGTTTACCGCTAATGGCGTTTTCGCTCATGTTACTGGCCATACCGTTAGGCTTTGTCAATCCACGTCGCGGCCGCACACTCAATCTAATGATTGCCTTGCTGCTGGCTGTTTCTTATAGCAATGCACTAGGCATTATGCAGGCTGCTGTGGGGCAGGGCAAGCTACAGTGGGCATGGGCCTGGTGGCCTTTGCATGCGATAGGGCTGGTTACTATCGCTTTGCTATTCGCCTGGCGTAACAATACCAATAGTCGCTGGCATCCTGTCATTTTGTTAGTCGTAGCTAAAAAATTACTCTTTGCACGAAAGCCTGCGTCAACATGAAAGTCTTGCGGCGTTATTTTGCAACTGAAATTTATCAGGCAGTGCTGTTTGTGCTGGTGGCATTTCTTGCGCTGTTTGCCTTTTTTGACATGATGGGCGAGGTACGTTGGGTAGGGCAGGGGCCGTATCGTATCGAGCATGCTTTTTTATATGTCACGCTAGGTCTTCCTGCTTATGCGTATGAACTAATGCCTATCGCGGCACTGATAGGTACTATTTATGTGATGTCGCAGTTTGCCTCGCGCTCTGAATTTACTGTCATGCGTGCTTCATCGTTATCCATGTCTGGGGCAATGCTGCTGTTATTGCGCATTGCCGTGGTACTTGCCCTGATTACGTTTTTACTGGGCGAGTTCATCGCACCCAAAGCCAGTGAGTTTGCTGATAGCTTCAAGCGCAAAATTCTTGGCGCTGCCATCTCTGCAGAATTTCGCTCCGGATTATGGGCAAAAGATGTCTTGCGCGGTGCAGATGGAAAGACTATCGCCGGATCAAGATTTTTAAATGCGCGCAAAATTGAAGTTGATGGTGATTTAAAATCAGTCAGAATTTATGAATTCGATACGCAAATGCATATGCTGGCGCGTATCAATGCTGAAGAAGCCAGCTTTATGGGTGAAGGAAAATGGGCGCTGACTAATGTAGAAGAAATGCGCTTTCCCAATGCAGGTAATAAAGAAAGTATAGATAATCTTCAGCCTGTCATTATTAATCGCAAGCTGGAAAAAAGCGTGATGGTATCTGAAATTACGCCAGACATCATGGCTGTTCTGGTTGCTGATCCCGATAAAATGTCTGCATTGGATCTGGCAAAATTCAGCCAGCATCTGGAAGAAAATCGTCAACGCTCAGATCGTTATGAAATCGCTTTCTGGTCTAAAGTTTTTTATCCGTTTGCCGTATTCGTGATGATGGCGCTGGCTTTACCCTTTGCCTACATGAACGCCAGAAGCGGTGGCGTGTCTTTAAAAATTTTTATCGGCATTATGATAGGTGTTTCGTTCCAGCTTTTAAATAGCCTGTTCTCACACCTGGGCTTATTAAACACCTGGCCACCTATGGCAACGGCCATCATACCTAGCGTCACATTTTTAATCGCTGCGATCATTGCACTTTGGTGGGTAGAGCGAAATTAGATAAATATTTATGAATCATACTCAGGCCTTAATTTTATTTGCCCATGGTGCACGCGATCCGCGCTGGGCGCACCCGTTCGAACGGCTACAAAAACTGGCGCAGGAACAAAAGCCAGATACGATCGTCAAACTGGCTTTTCTGGAACTGATGGAGCCGCGGCTGCCGGCGGTTGTGACTGATTTAGTCGCGGCCGGTTGCATGCAAATCAGTCTGGTACCGGTATTTCTGGGGCAGGGCGGACATGTGCTCAGAGATTTGCCGCCTATGGTGGAAGAGTTACGCGCGCATTATCCGCAACTGTCGATTACGGTTAGCGATGCCGTTGGCGAGAGCCCGGCGGTATTGGATGCAATCGCAGCATATTGCATTAGCCAGTTATAAGCTTACCTGCCTTTATCGTTCCCGCAAGCTCTCGCTGCCATGCTGCATCAGCGGGCTCAAAAAATAATCAATCACGCGTCTGCGCCCTGTTTTAATTTCAACTGATACCACCATGCCCGGCGAGAGTGGTATAGATTTTTCATCAACCAGCATGCTGCTCTGCGCTAGCTGTACGCGTGCCAGATAAGTCAGGCCATGTTTTTCATCACTGACCGCATCATGTGAAATATGCGCAACCTTGCCTTTGATGGTGCCATAACGCGTATAGGGGAAAGTTTCGATTTTTACTTCGGCATGCTGGTTTTGACTGACGAAGCCTATATCCTTATTTTCCAGCATGGCGTCAATTTCTATCGGATGATTAGTCGGTACCAACAGCATTAATATCTGCGCTGGTGTGACTACACCGCCTATGGTGTTGACAGCGAGTTGTTGTACCGTGCCATCTATGGGCGCTACCAGGCGCATATAATTTTGACGTGATGCGGCCTTAATAATTTCTTGTCTGAAGGTGGCAGATTTTTGTTCGCCGTCTGCGATGGCGTCTAGCATTTGTCGTCTTAATTCAGCAGTCAGGCTTACGCGCTGACCTTGCGTTTCGCGTAGTGCCGATCTGATTTCTCTGGCGCGACTACGCTGTGTGGCCAAGTCTGCTTCCTGCTCCATGCGCAGCTGATCTTTTTCCATCCACGCATGGCGCGATACAAAATTTCGTTCACTCAAATCTTTGTAATCTTGCGCACGACTTTGCACATGCGGCAGCGTATGTTCTAGCTTGCGCACTATTTCATCACTCGATTGCAGTTCTGCCTGACGTCTGGCTATATCGGCGTTAATACGTTCTAAGCGTGCGCGATATTCCTGATACATGCCGATGGCCTGTTGTTGTGCCTCTTGCAGTCTGCCTTGCGCAATATCAGCGGTGCGGGGAAGAATGGGCTGCCTATTATTTTCCAGCGCAATCAGCACTGCCTGGGCGCGCATAGTCTGCAGGCGGGATGCGGCAAGCTCACTTTCAAAGCGCGCTGCATTAGCGGTTGCATCGGTTGCGTCGAGCTCGATTAAGAGATCCCCTTTTTTAACGGTATCACCTTCGCGCACACTGATGCGTTTGATGCTGCTGGTTTCCAGCGCCTGTATGGTTTTGCTATTACCGCTTGCGATAATTTTTCCGCTAGCCGTTGCAACGATATCGACTTTGCCGAATATTGACCATAGCAAGGCGATCAGACAGAAGGCGATCAGTGTCCACATGGCGATGCGTGGCAAAGGTGAGACTGGTGTTTTTTCCAGTGCCATTGCGCTGGCAAGGAATTCCGCTTCATGTCGATCAAATCGTTCGCCTTCGAGCTGATCGCGTATGGACCAGGCATGTCGGAAGAGTTGGATATAGCGCCCAATAAACGCAGCAATCACTTGCAACCATAATTTTGTACGAAATATCATGCTTGTTGCATCCCATGTAATTTCGCATACAGACCATGCGCGCGTTGGATCAGCTCTTCATGCCGTCCTTGTTCAGCTAATTTGCCACGCTCTATGACGAGAATTCTGTCTGCGTGGCGAACGGCAGAGAGGCGATGCGCAATAATGATGACTGTGCGCTGCCTGCAGATGGCCGACATATGCATTTGTATGGTGCGCTCGGATTCATAATCCAATGCGCTGGTGGCTTCATCAAAAATTAATATGCGCGGGTCGCGTATCAGTGCACGTGCAATAGCCAGGCGTTGTTTCTGTCCACCTGAAAGACCATTGCCGTGTTCGCCGATGATGGTTTCATAACCTTCAGGCAGCTCTGAAATAAACTGATGCGCACCAGCCAAATGCGCAACCTGCATCACGCGTTCAATTGCGATGCCGGGATCGGCCAGCGCGATGTTTTCGCGTACCGTGCCGCTAAATAGCTGGCTCTCCTGCAGCACCACACCTATCTGTCTGCGCAATGAAGCCGGATCCACGACAGCTAAGTCTATGCCGTCAACCATCACCCGCCCACGCTGAGGTGAACTTAAACGTTGCAGCAAACGCGTGAGTGTACTTTTGCCGGAACCTGAGCGACCGACTATGCCTATGACTTCACCGGTTTTAATCTGCAAGTTGAAATTGGCAATAACATCGTTACCATCCGGCCTGTAGCGAAACGAGACTTGATCAAAGCTGATGTTCCCTTTTATCGGTGGCAGCGCCACACCGCCGCTTGCAGTTTCACGCTCTGTATTGAGTATGTCGCCGAGCCGTTCGACTGATACACCCACCTGCTGAAAATCTGACCACATCTGCGCCAGACGCATCACCGGCGAGGCAACATGACTGGCCAGCATATTAAAAGCAATCAGCTGGCCCATACTGAGTTCATTGTCGATCACCAGTCGTGCGCCTAGCCACATCGTCAGTACCGTGACCAGCTTGCCGATTAGCGCCACGCCGCTACTGGCCAAATTACCTGTGGTGCCGGCTCTGAATGCGGCTTGTATATAAGCAGCGAGTTGATTTTCCCATTTGCGTATCCAGCGTGGCTCAACTGCCATGGCTTTGACGGTATCGATAGAGGTAATCGTCTCAACCAGAAAAGATTGGTTTTCTGCGCTACGTTTGAATTGCTCATCAAGCCGGCTGCGCAATACGGGTGTTGCAAACAAAGATAAAGCCAGATAGCAAGGCAGAGACAGTACAACGATTAATGTTAGCTGCGCGCTATACATCAGCATGACGGCGATGAAGATGACAGAAAATACTAAGTCCAGTACTAGGGTGATGCCATTGCCAGTCAGGAAGCTGCGTATCTGTTCCAGCTCACGCATGCGTGCGACAGAATCGCCTGCTCTGCGCGCCTGAAACCATGCCAGCGGTAGCGACAGCAAATGTCTGAACAGGCGGGTGCCGAGTTCTATATCTATCCGGCTGCAGGTATGTGAAAAAACATACGTGCGCAAGCTGCTGAGCATGACTTCAAACAGGCTTACTACCAACAGACCAACGGCGATGACGTCTAAAGTATTAAAGCCGCGATGCACCAACACTTTGTCCATCACCACTTGAAAAAACAAGGGTGTGACCAACGCAAATATCTGCAGCACCACGGAGACGATTAATACCTCGGCCAGTAGTTTGCGATATTTGACAACAGCCGGAATGAACCATTTAAAATCAAAGCGTGACAATTCACCTGCCAGCGAGGCGCGCGAGGCAAATAAAATTAATTCAAAGTCACAAAGCTGCTTGAATTCATCTGGGCTTAGCCAGCGTGGTTGGGCATCATTTGTTTCATGCATTAGTAGTCGCGTCTGCCCATTATTTTTTTCAACCCGACCCAGTACGAAATAGCTGCCATCTACTGCACAGCAGATGGCCGGTATAGCCAGTTTGTCTAGGCGATCAGGCTTGGCGCGCTTGCGTTGTGCAGACAGACCTAGCTTGCGTGCTGCATGCAAAATAGAGGATGTCGGAAAGGACGCACCTTCATCACCAAACTCATGTAACAACTGCGCCTGGTCAGCTGCAATGCCATGCAGACGGGCCATCATAACCAGGCAGGCCAGGCCGCTGGGTAAAGATGTTGGTGTGGATATCGAATTTTCTAAAGCTACAGCCGCATCTGCATGCACACCGTCTGTATTATCGGCATGCATGGATGCTTCACCATGTGGAGTCATTGGAAACTATCTTTAATTAATAGTATTTATTTTTTAATGGTCAGCCCGGCATATTATTTGCCGGGCTGTTGCATCATGAATTGAATAAGCACGGTATACAGAAGGGTTATCGCTATCGCGGCGCAAAGACGCTGGATGACATAGTTTGACCATTTGCGAGTCTGAAATTATCTATGCCACCTGCAAAATTGACGCTGCCATCTGCAAGGAAGAAATTTTGAATAGTGAGACTGTCTGTCGTATTTTTTATGCTGGCGCGCAGATCGGACCCGACGCGTTGAAATGATAATTTCATCGGATCTGTAATGCCATCAAAAATCACTGTATCCATGCCGCCGCTGTCTATGATTACATCACTGCCTGCACCTTCATAGAAGCGGTATATGTCATCACCCAATCCACCCACTAAGGTGTCATTCCCAGCGCCGCCATCTAATCGGTCATTACCTTCTTCGCCGTACAAGCTGTCATTGCCTGCGCCACCAGATAAATAATCAGTGCCAGCGCCGCCATATAACTGGTCTATACCATCATTGCCAAACAAGTTGTCATCGCCTAAGCCGCCGTAGAGCTTGTCGTTGTCCGAGCCGCCTTCGAGCTGATCATTGCCTTCATCGCCATTGAGAATGTCGTCGCCATAACTACCTACAAGGCGGTCGTTACCAGTACCGCCATCAAGCTGATCAGCACCTTCATTGCCATACAGACTATCGTCACCCGCACCACCGGAGACAATATCGTTGCCAATGCCACCATCCATCTGGTCATTGCCTTCGTCACCGTACAGCCTGTCATTGCCTGCGCCGCCTAGTATAAAATCATTACCTGCCAGACCAAAGACCACATCGTCCCCATCCATCGCATGGATTTTGTCGTCATATTGACTCAAGCGCATCAAGTCACTGACATTGGTTAACATGCCCTCAAAACGTATGTCGCGCTGATCCAGTCCGTTCCAGGTTTCGCCATTAGCAAAACGAATTTCATGGATCGCAGCAGCGCTATCCGCAGGATTTTTAGAATAAAAATCCTGCACAATGATTTTGTTACTCGTTCCTTTTTGTGTAATGGTTAGCGCGTTCAAATCTCTGGAAAGGTTAATGTCCGAAGACAGGATGCCGTCCTTGAATTCAATGACATCTTTTTCGCCAGTGCCAGCGCGTCCTGCGATGCGATCACTGCCCCAGCCTGCACCAAATACATAGGTGTCGTCACCACTGCCGCCATCCAGATAATCGTCACCCGCACCACCTTCTAGTCTGTCATTACCTGCTTCGCCATAAAGCTGATCATTACCGAGCTGGCCGCTGATGACGTCATCACCGTCAGCTGCGTAGATCACATTGTTGCCAAGTTTGCTGCCAGTACGTACATCTGCACCATTGGTCAGAACACCTTTGAAGGTCGGATCCAGTATGTCCAGATCCGTTAATACTTCACCATTGGCAAAGCGAATTTCATCGATAGGCCGCCAGCCATCTGCCCGATAAAAATCTTGTATATAAATATTACTGGCTGCTGATGTGGTGTCATTGGGAGCAGGCTTGATGCTAATGGCCAGCATAGTCAGATTGCGACTGAAAGCGAGATCTGCGGCAGTGATGCCGTCTTTGAGCTCAATGATATTGCGCTCACCTGCCTCGCCGCGTTCTTCGATGATTAAATCATTATTGGTTTTTCTGCCGAACACATAGGTGTCGCTGCCTTTGCCACCCGCCAGCGTATCGTCACCGGCACCGCCTTCGAGCTTGTCGTCACCGGCCAGTGCGGTGATGATATTGGCGCCGCTATTACCGATTAAATGATTGCTTGCTGCATTGCCCGTCATGGTCCAGGATTTTGTGCCCAACAATACGGCATTTTCAAATGAGAGCGGCAGGGCGATATTGAAATCAATGCGTACGGTGTCGATTCCTTCATTAGCTCTTTCCACCATGGTATCCATGGTGTCGGCTTCATAGGTATCATCACCCGGTCCGCCTATCATGAGGTCGCGTCCACCCATGCCGGCTAACAAATCATCGCCTGCTTCGCCGTACATGACTTCCGCGCCCTCGGTACCGATCAGCAAATCATTACCGGCGGTGCCAACTTTCTTCGCCATCAGTGTGGTGCCGGTGGCGATGCTCAAGCCACCAAGATCCGTTGCCGTGAATTTCAGATTTAATGGTGTGGAAAGATCACCCGCAGCAGGCTTGCCCTGCAGCGTGAGATTGACAGCATCAAACACCAGCCATGCAGGCAGTGGAGAGCCGTCTGCCAGTGTGACTTCTATGTATAGCTGATCATTCGGATTGGAGTCTTTGAACAGATTCGCAGGCAGCTGATAGGTATTTTCTGTGTCTACGCTCCAACCTATCATGTCGAGCGCCTGATTTAACTGCGGTACGCGATTGATTTGTGTGGTGATTAAATTAAAGGTGGCACTGGTACTGGCCGCTTGACTGTCAGTGGCAGTCAGCACTATCTGCAAGGTGCCGGCATCATTTTCACTGGCCTTGCCTGTCAGGCGCAAACGCTCGGCGTCAAATTTTAACCATGCGGGCAGGGCAGAGCCATCAGCCAGTCTGGCAGTGAAGCTGACCTTGTCGCCGACATCAGGATCGATGAACATATTGGGCGCAATATCCAGCGTGAAGGTTTTGCCTTCATCGGCGTATTGCGTAGGCACGTAGCCATACAACATAGGTGCGCGGTTAGTGCCGACAGGTGTGGCAGCTAATTGTCTGAGCAGATTTTCCAACTGATCAGAGCCCATTAATGCAGCCTGCTGCTCGGTAGCGTTGCCTGCGGCAGCCGCCGCGGCTGCCGCAGCGGCTTCGTCTGTTTCGAGATTAAGCCAGACATCTGCTGCCTGCAGTAACCTGCCGTCTTCCATTTCTACGCGCGTATAGCCCCGCACTTTGACGTCAGGTCCTTCCGCGCGGTTGAGTACATTGGCATTTAAAAAAATATTTTTAATGCCCGCTTCCTGCATGGTTTGCAGTTCGCCTTCATCGCTGACGCCATTACTGTTGAGGTCGCGCCAGATACGAAATTGCCCCCACTTTGCGTCGCTGGCATTGA